>NZ_LVCT01000018.1:0-2531 GCF_001647205.1 Rhodococcus sp. EPR-134 | reverse complement strand
CGTCGTCGACCCGGAAGTTCTGTTCACTGCGCTGGCGCGGTTGTTCGATCGAACCGACTGGAGTGAGATCGTCACCGTCGAATCCGAGTTCCGCTAGTCAGTTCGCGGCGTGTGATTCGATGCGACTGCGGATTTCGGTCTCGACGCGATCGGCGTCCTTGGGGCTGAACGAAGGCGATCCGTGGCCGGCGAGAGTGAGTACCACCGCGGTCTCCTTCCACGGGCGTGAAAGATCCAGGCTGTACCACGAGCTGAAATCTGTTGTTCCCCAGATTCGTAGGCGTCCGCTCAGCCATGACATGACTCCGAGGTCGACGGATTCGATCTGCGAGTACAGGACGAACTTGCTGACAAACGGAAAGTAGTAGTGGCGGATCGTGACGCCCTGATCGTCGATCCGGACGGTTCGGTCCTCGTAGATTGTCGATGTTCCTGCACTCACAGTGATAACCCGGTTCCTGCTGGTCGATGCTCTCGATGGCTGCCTGAAAACCAACCATACAGTCTCTATTGGGGCGGGTGGCCCGCCCGAGTGTCAGGCGCTGGTAGTCCTCGCGACGACGAGATCGCTCACCGCGATCTGAGCGTTGCCGATTGCCGCCTGAACCGGTTCGCAACTACTCGATGCTCTGGCGAGCGCAAGAACTGCGGTGAGTAGGGCGGCGTCGGGCTCTCCTTCGAACGGTCCGCTCTGGACGTCGAACTTTCCAGCTCGCAACTGCTTTCGGGCATTGATTCCCAGTTGTGAAATGACCTCGTCCATTGCGGTCAGGCACTGGGCGAGCGCGCCGATCGACCAGTAGAGATCGGCAGCGACGACGGGTGTCTGCGATGCCACGGTGCCGGCGCGGCGCAATCGGTGGTGAGTGTCTCGGAGTATCTCGGGCAGCCTGTGGTCTGCGCAATGTTCCATCCCGCCGCCTCCGTAAGGTGTAAAGTAAGGTTATTCAATTACGGTAGGGCAGGACGGTAAGGGATGCAAGTAGTTTTAGACGATTACGTATCCGGTGCGTCGTTTGCGACGGACCTGGTCAACACCTCACCCCGAGTGTGGGTGGAGGCTGGTGACGCGTTGCCAGACTCCCAGACGCTTCAGGATCTACTGAGTGAACACGGACTCTCGCCGGACGCACTCCGCAACGGACGCGGGCCGACCAGCGGTGAACTTGCGGACGTTCAGGGGCTCAGAGAGGAAATTCGTTCGGTTCTCGATGCTCCGACTGCCGGCGAACTAGTCGATCGCACTCATCAACTTCTCCAGGCCGTCCCGCATCACGTTCGACTTACGCCAGATTCCCAGAACGGCTATCGGTGGAATGCAGTACCGGACAACACAATCGATCTCGCGGGTGAACTCACGTTGTTGATCGGATACTCGTTGCTGGGGACTCTGCGCACATTGGGGTACGAACGATTCCGTCCATGCGCATCGCCGACGTGCAACGGGGTGTTCGTCGATACGAGCAGGGGAGGGCGACGCCGATACTGCATGCCGGCGTTGTGCGGCAACCGAATCAACGTCGCGAATCACCGTCAACGGCAGCGTCGTACTTAGCGTCTGCGCTTGCCCGGTCGATAGTGACAATCGAACAGAGTACGGCCGACTGTATGGGGAACTTCAACGAGATACAGACCACGTCAGTCCCGCACGATTGTCGCCATGGCAACTCCTAGTAGATGGCGGCTCGTATGAAAGCCCGTTCTGTCTCCGCGACAGCAGTTATCAGCGTTGGCGTTTTCACCCTGGCCGGGTGTGGCGGCGCATCCAGTCCCGAAGGTTCAGTCGGTGAGTATGCAAAGGACGGCAGTTTCACGACTGTCATCAACGCCGATCCCGGAAATCTGCACCCTCTGATCACCAACCTCACGTCGACTCAGATCGTGAACGCGTACTCGTACGATTCGTTGATCGACATCGACGCGCAAACACGCACTGTGCGTCCCTATCTGGCGGAGAGCTGGAGTGAAGAAGGGAACACGCTGAAGTTCGTGCTCAAGAAGGGCATCACTTGTGCCGACGGCACTTCCTTCACCGCACAGACCGCGGCCGATGACATCAACTGGGTCATGGATCCTGAAAACGCTTCACCGCTACGCGGATCCACTGTGCCGATGTCGACTTCGGCCTCAGCGAACGGTGACGAACTGACGGTGACCACCGCCGAGCCAGCGCCCTTCCTGCTCTCTCGGATCGGCGCGTTGCGGCTCCCGTGCGCTGCGACGCTCGAAGACCCGGCCAGTATCCGTTCTAGTAGTAACGGAACGGGTCTGTTCAAGGTCACCGAAGTTGTTCCCAACGATCACATCACGATGGAACGCCGCGACGGTTACACCTGGAGTCCGAACGGCGAGACCACTTCCGACACTCTCGGAGTGCCGAAGACAGTGACGATCAAGATTGTCACCGATCCCAGTACGACGGCGAATCTTGTTCTCACCGGCGGAGTGAATGCCGCAGCGGTCACCGGTTCGGACGAGGAACGAGTCTTGGCCGCGGGTCTGGATTCGAAGACTTACACCACGTTGTCCGG
>NZ_LVCT01000017.1:0-2123 GCF_001647205.1 Rhodococcus sp. EPR-134 | reverse complement strand
CGAGATCACCACCGGCGGTAAAGGAACCCGCGCACGCGCCCTCGCGGTTTCGGAACCCCTTGCCTGCGACTACAACAGTGTCGAAGGGACGATCCCCGATTTCGACGTCGATGCAGCAAAGAAAACGCTGTCCGACGCAGGTTGGAAGGCGGGTCCCGACGGCATCCTGACGAAGGACGGTCGACCGCTTGCCCTCAACGTGATTTTCAACAACTCACGCGATACGAACTCTGCCGCCGCGGAATACGTGGCAACACAGTGGGAAGGACTGGGCGCGAGAGTGAAACTGACCGGCGGCGACTACAGTTTTGTCATCGCCAACACATTCAGCACCACCGACCTGTCGTCGTGGGACGTTTCCATCGGTTTGACGCTGGGGAGCGATACGCCGAGTATCTTTGCGAAGTACTTCACCGGCCCACCGAAGCCTGAAGGAGTGAACTTCGCTTCCCTCGACAACAAGAAGTACATCGAATTGTCCACTGAGGCTTCGCTTCTTCCCGGGGACGAGTCCTGCAAGGTCTGGGAGGAAAGTGAGCGGGCATTGTTCAAGGACGTCGACCTGCTGCCGGTATCCACGACTCCCGCTCACATGTTCTTCAACGGGGCAACGTCGATCTATCCGCCATCGAGCGGAATCCTTCCGGGCTCGGCGATCCGTGTCCTGAAGTAGGACCCCGGCAAACGCTCACTTTCGGGTATTGATCATCCGAAGAGCAAACCGAAATACCACCGCAGCACCCGCACCTGCAGCCAGGCCGGCGACGACATCGGCAAGAAGGACACCGACGCCTATGCCCAGGACGGCAGCGGCGGCGACAGCAAGGGCTACGTCAGCACGAGGAGCGGCGATCGCGGCATCCTTTCCCCGAGTATCGAACGAGCACCCATCTCAACGGAGCATGTCACGAAACTGTCGTCCGCAGGTGTATCAACAGCAAAATGTGTGAAACGCGTCGGCCCCGACGGAGTTGGACTCCGCCGGGGCCGGGCTGTGTGTACAGCGCAGTGTGTATTGCGCGCTGGCTCAGTGTGTCGGAACGGATTCCTTCAACGTGGTCGGGGACGTATCGGTGTGCTGGCTACCAATCTCCTTGCGGGAGTTGGAGCTGTTGAACCGAGGGAGGAAACCGGCCAGGACGAGTGCGACGACGGCGGATCCGGCAGCGAGGGCCATGACGACGCGGAAAGCGTTCTCCGACGGCAGCGTTGCCCCACCGATGGACATGGTCATCTGGGCGATGACGACACCCGCGATGGCGCTGGCGAATGATGTACCGAGGGAGCGCATCAGGGTGTTGAAGCTGTTGGCTGCACCGGTCTCGGACGGAGGAACAGCCCCCATGATGAGAGCGGGCATCGCGCCGTAAGCCATACCGGTACCGGCGCCGATGATCACTGCGATCACGATCAGTTCCCAAATCGAGTGCATGGCGAAAATGCCGATGCCGTAACCGATTGCGACGACAACGGCGCCGAGCATGAGCGTCACCTTGGGGCCGTGCGAATTGGTGATGCGTGAGGACAGCGGAGAGATCAGCATCATGATGATGCCGGAGGGAGCCATGACCAGACCTGCGGTGAGCATCGAACCGCCTAGGCCGTAACCAGTGACTTCAGGCAACTGGACTACCTGGGGAAAGACCATGCTGGCGGCGAACATCGCGAATCCGAACACGATCGATGCGAGGTTGGTGAAGAGCACCTGGCGGCGGATGGATACGCGTAGATCCACCAGCGGCTTGGGGGTGCGTAGTTCCCACCAAGCCCAGAATCCGAATATCAGGATCGCGGCGCCGAACAAGGAAAGCGTGAGCGTGCTCGTCCAACCCCAGTCGCCACCCTTGGAAATGGCCAGTAGTAGAGCGATGAGGGCGGCTGAGAGCGAGATTGCCCCACCGAAGTCGAACGTGCCACCTGTGCGAACCGCCGATTCGGGGACCAGGACGACAACAAGAACGGCCGCAAGAGCGCCGAGCACGGCTGACGCCCAGAACAGGACGTGCCAGTCGGCGTACTCGGCGATCAAAGCCGCGATCGGAAGCCCCAGAGCGCCACCGACTCCCAGCGAAGCGCTCATCATCGCAACAGCGCCGGCGAGCTTCTTGGGCGGAAGTACATCG
>NZ_LVCT01000016.1:0-16338 GCF_001647205.1 Rhodococcus sp. EPR-134 | reverse complement strand
ACCACCGAACCGGTGACCAACAGCGCCATGCTGATCAGGAGTAGACGCCGTTTGCCGAACATGTCGCCCAAGCGGCCCATGGTCGGGACGGCGACGGCGGCGGCGAGCAGCGTGGCGGTCACAGCCCACGCGGTATCGGACGCCGGCGCGTTCAGGTACTCGGGCAGATGCGGGATGATCGGGATGACCAGCGTCTGCATGAGCGAGACGACGATGCCGGAAAACGCCAGAACAGCCACCACTGCGGTGGTGGCTGGCGACTTCGTTGTCTGTGGCGGCGTTGTCGGTGGTGGAGAAGTGGTTGACGACATTGCGGTAACTCCATCGGAGGAAGAACGAATAATGGTTTAAGTCAGTTGATTGAACTAAAGTTAAATCAAGTGACTGACTTAACGGAAGGGTGCGCCTCCGATCGTGACGAATATCTCCGGTGCCGAGCAGCTTCGGATGGTCGAGGATGATGGTGCCCATGACTACGAGGACTGAGGACGCGTCGGCCGACGTCGGCGGCGCCGCAAATTCCGCGCGCTCTGCTGCAACCCGAGACCGCATTCTCGCCGTCGCCGAGCAGTTGTTCGCCGAGCACGGTGTCTTCGCGGTTTCGAACCGCCAGGTGAGTGAAGCGGCGGGTCAGGGCAACAATGCAGCCGTCGGATACCACTTCGGGACCAAGACCGATCTGGTCCGCGCGATCGTGAACAAGCATTCCCAGCAGGTCGAGAAGAAGCGTGGCGAACTGCTGTGTGAGATCGAAGGGTCCACAAACGTTCGTGACTGGATTTCGTGTCTGGTTCGGGCGTCGACCGATCACTACGCCGAAATGGGTGGCCCGACTTGGTACGCGCGGTTCAGTGCACAGATTCTCACCGACCCGGTCCTGCGGAAAATCGTCTACGACGAGGTACTGGCCTCGCCCACCCTGCAGGAGACGCTTCGGGGACTCTCTGACTGTCTGGCCGACATGCCGATGAGTGTTCGACGCGCCCGCGCGGACATCGGACGCAATGCGATCGTGCACATGTTCGCCGAACGTGAGCGCACGCTTGCCGAAGAGGGGCCGGACGCGGTCACGTCATGGGAGGACTTCACGACCGACCTCGTCGACGCGCTGGTCGGACTTTGGACGGCTCCGATCAGCCGCTGACCGGCCGTTTGTCCGCGCTAGCCGCCCGGTCCGGGGCAACCCTGCGCAATGGATCTCGCGTCGGCGGAAGATCCAGGAGCAAGCCGACTCCGGCAAGAATGATGACAAGACCGCCAACGAGCGCGAAGGTAACAGGCTCGTTCAACCACAGCACTCCGATGGCTGATGCCGAAATCGGAACGAGAAGAGTGACGGCCGATGCCGCGACTGGACCCGCCTGACGAATTATCCAGAAGTAGACCAGGTAGCCACCGGCGGTAGCCCCCAGCCCCAGGGCTACCACGGCGATGAGTGGGCCGACGGTTATGGGCCCCGGAGGGGGAGCGACGGCGGACACCGGCACCAAGAGGGCGACCGCGGCAAGTTGTTGGCCGAGGGCCAGCGTCAGGGGTGGAGTGTCCTGGAACGACTTTCGTGCGTAGACACCTCCGACTGCGTACAGCAGCGCCGCGGTCAAAGATGCGCCAATGGCCAGCATTGCGCGACTGTCGATCGCTGACGGAATTCCGCCGACAAGCACCGAGACGCCGACGATGCCGATCGCGACCCCCGAGAGTTTTCGCCAGGTGATCTTTTGTCGAAGCCAGAAAGCGGCGACGAATACGGTGAACATCGGAGTCGTGGCGTTCAGGATCGACGCCGTCGACGAGTTGAGGCCGACGATCGCAGTTGCGACAAGCGTCAGGGGCCCAGCGACGTTGAGGGCAGCCAGCAGTAGGAATGCAGGAAACCGATGACCGACCGCGCGCCAGGTCGATCTGCTGGAAGCAGTTATCAGCGCGAGAACCAACGCTGCAACAATGAAGCGGCCGTGCGTCGTGCCGACGGCGCCGAGAGTTGGTGCTGCCACAGCAACCAGGGGGAACGAGCTTCCCCAGAGCATGCCGACCAACAGCAAAGCTCCAACTACGGCGAATCGGCTGCTGCCGATTGCTTTCCAGTTCTTCATTGCTCCTCTTCGTCGACGACCTCGCGGACATGGCTGGTTGATGCCAGACCTACCCTATACCCCCAGTAGGTATAGGGTTGACTGTGTCGTGATGCTGCAGGTGATCCGAGACTGGTGACGCATTATTCTTTCTCCCGCAATGGTTTATACGGCGATGTGTCAACTGAACGCACCCTTAGGTTCAGTCAAATATACCTATAGGGGGTATATTGGCGGTTGTATCGGGCTCGCTTTGCGGGCCGCATCCGTCCCGCAAAAGAACAGGAATCCCAATGAGCAGTTGTGGCTGTGGCAACACCCCGAAGTCTGACGCCAAAGGCGATGTCGGCGCTGTCGGTTCGGCGATGCCGACCGGTGGGAAAGACCTACTCACCGCTGGCAGTAGTGAACTTGTCGAATGTCGGGTCATGCCCGGCAGCGTGATCGAGAAGGTGCGTGCCGAAGCGGAAGGCCTGTTTCGTGACTTCGAAGGTAATCGGTACTGGTTCTGCTGCAAGGGATGTGGTCCTCGGTTCGACGCAAATCCCAGGAAGTATGCCGACGTGAGCTGAGCGAAAAGTGGTGGTGCAGGCGATGGCTGCACCACCACTTTCGTTGAGGCCCAATCGAGGTTCGGGCAGACCGTCGACATCAGACGGTGCGAGCGCATGCGCACTGGGTTGCCGCCAAGGTGCATTGGCCTCGCGTGGTTTCATACGTCGCCTGTCCGGGCAATTCAGCAACTGTCTCCCGAGGCCAAAGTGCAAATCCTGCAACGGCTCCCACTGCGGCAAGCGCTGCAAGGATGCTCCAGGTGACCGCAAATCCCGCGCTCGAACCAACCCATCCGGCGATCGGATAGGTGACAAGCCAGGCAAGGTGCGACAGGGAGAACTGGGCTGCGAACACCTCCGGTATGCCTGCGGGTTCGACGGAGCGCCGAAGTACTTTTCCGGTCGGAGTGACGATCATGGCCATCCCGGCGCCGACGAGTGCCCACACTGCGGCAGTGAGCATCCACGTGAATACACCGGCCACGGCGAGGGCTGCCGTCGCGCCGGCGCTGACGACCAGGACAACGGAACCTGCTGTCATCACAGTACGTTCAGCGGTTCTGTCGAGAACGCGTGGAAGAAGAAGCGCGGTCACCAACGTGCCGGTGCCTGACGCGGCAAGCATCCACGCCACGTCGGATTGGGTTCCACCGAGCTCGTCGCGGACGTAGTTGACGGTGTTGACCACCACGATCGATCCGGCTGCTGCCACCACGAGATTGAGTGCCATGATGCCGCGCAGTCGCGGCGTGGTCACGAAGATCTGCACCCCCGACGCGATCCGATCCCACGCCTTGCGGTGAGTACTTCGGCGAGCGTTGGGGATTCGGGTGGCTAGCACGAGCAGTGCCGAGACGGCAAAGCCCACGGAGGTGGCGACGAACAACAGGTTGAATGTCATGAAGGACAGAGCGACTGCGGCAAGAACAGGGCTGAGCAGACTTTCCATCGTGTAAGCGACCTGCGATGCCGACAGCGCGCGGGTGAAATCGGCCTCGTCGGTCACGATGTCAGGGATGACCGCTTGGAACGTGGGAGTGAACGCTGCCGACGCAGCTTGGAGAACGCCCACCAGCACGTAGATGTGCCAGATCTCGCTGACGAAGGGCAATGCGATCACGACCGCTGCGCGAATGGCGTCGAGGACAACGAGGAAAGCCCGTCTCGGCAACCGGTCTACGTACGCCGCCGCGAGTGGAGCGATCACGACGTACAGGGACATCTTGATCGTCAGCGCGGTGGCCAGCACGGCTCCGGCGCTCGGTCCGGCGAGTTCGTAGGCGAGTAGACCCAGCGCAACCGTCGCCAACCCGGTGCCGAACAGCGCGATGATCTGGGCGCTGAAGAGCAGGCGATAGTCGCGAATCAAGAACAGACGCAGGCTGTTCCGTTCCGGTGCGGAGTTAGCGATCCGGTTCATTTGGTTTCACTCCCGCGACAAGATTGAAAGCTCCGGTCAGGACATTGAGGGCGACGATTCCGACTACGTCGGCGATCTCGCGATCACCGTAGCCGTGCGCTCGAAGGCCCGTGATGTGTTCGTCTGAAATCGAGGCAGGCTCCCGATAGACGCGAAGCCCGAGGTCGATCATTGCCGCGATGGCGGGATCGGCCGAGGTGCCCGCGCGGGCACGCTCGATCTCGTCCGCCTCGACGCCGTTGGCGTGCGCGGCGGCGACGTGGGCTTCGAGGCAAACAGCGCAACCTTGCTGGACCTGCACAGCGATAGAGATTCGCTCGGTGATCTTGCGGCTGAGTTTCGCTCGCTTCATTGCTCGGCTGAGTTGCAGATAGCCGCCCAGCACAGCGGGCGAATGAGCCATCGCCGCGACCATGTCACCGACCTGTCCGTGACGGTTGACGAGTTCGGCGAGAAGGTCTTTCGATGCACCGACAGCGGTGGTGGGCGTGAGAGAAGCAAGGCGCGACATAACGAGTCCTAAGTGGTTCCGCCGGTGGTGGGTTCGGCTGGTGATAGCGGCCGAACCCACCACCGGAGTTGGTCAAGAATTGACGGTGGATTGAATGGTTCGAGGATCGTCGACCTTGGTCGACCGCATCACGACCGCGGTGATTGCTGCGCCAACCACTGCGACGGCGGCTGCTCCGAGGAACACGGCGGAGAAACCGTTCGTCAACTCCGTCAGGTCACCGAGTTGATCAGCGCCGAACACTGCTGCGATCGCGGTCATCACCGCGAGGCCGACAGCCGAGCCGACCTGGTAGCTGACGTTGACGATGCCGGAAGCCAATCCGCCCTCTTCCGGGCGTGCAGCCGAAATCGCCGTACCGAGTGAGGGAATGAACGCCAGCGTCATACCTGCGGCAGCCACGAGCGATGCCGGCAGTACGTCGACCCAGAAGTTGCCTGTGGGCCGGATCAACGACATCCAACCCAAACCGATTCCCAGTACAAGCAATCCGGTCACGATCATCGCTTTTGCACCGAAGCGTGCCATGGCCCGTGGTGCCACGACGACCATGCCGAGCATGACGAAGATCGTCATCGGCAGCAGCGCCGCACCGGCCGGGAAGGCGCTGTATCCGAGCACTTGCTGCAGGTACAGGTTCAGGAAGAACCACATCGGTATCCAGGCGGCGCCGAGCACGAGCTGAGCGATGTTCGCGGCACCGAGGTTGGGCGCCTTGAAGATTCCCAGACGCACCAGAGGTTCCCGACGCTTCGACTGGATCAACACGAATGCACCCAACAGAGCGGCCGAAACGGCGAGTGCCAGCCACGTCTGCCCGGATCCCCATCCGACGTCAGGTGCTCTGACGATGCCGAAGACTCCGACAGCAAGACCTGCGGTGACAGCGAGTGCGCCGAGGAAGTCGATCGACCCGGTACGTGCCGGTGCGTTCGGCATCAGGAGGGGAGTAGCGATCAGCGCGATGACAGCGATGGGAATGTTGAGGTAGAACACCCAAGGCCAGCTGGTGTATTCGGTGATGACGCCGCCGAGGAACACGCCGGCCGTACCGCCGGCCGGGGCGGCAGCGCCGTAGATGGACAGCGCCTTGGTCATTTCCTTTTGTGTGCTGCCGAACAGCATCATCAGCAAGGTGAGCGCCGATGGTGCGATGAGTGCGGCGCCGGCGCCCTGGACTGCACGGCCCGCAAGTTCGACGGCGACGTTACCGGCGGCACCGGCGACAACGGAACCGATCAGCAGGATCAGCCAACCAGCAGAGAACACTCTGCGGGCGCCGAACAGGTCGGACAGGCGGCCGCCGAGGAGGAGTAGCCCGCCGAACGCGATGACGTACGCATTGAAGACCCAGGTCAGGCCTTCTTGGGAAAAGCCGAGATCGCTCTGCATCTGGGGGAGAGCGACGCCGATGATGGAGGTGTCCATGATGACCATGAACTGAGCGGCGGCGATCAACGCCAACGCCCACCACTTACGGGTGGATTTCGGTTGTGTGGACATTCTGAGTTCCTTACCTGTACGGGGTATAGGTGATGCTTGTTTGGTCAAGGGGTGTCGTAAGCGGGCCTGGGTGACATCGGCGCAGCGCTTCGTTGGGGTGCACGGGGAAATGCTGCTCTTGGAACTCATTCGGCCGGCGCTCTGCGTAGATGCGCATCGGATCTCCTTCGAGTGAATTCAGGGTGTTCGAGTAGTTCGTTGCATACCCTAGGGGGGTATTGTACAAATTGCAACAGGTTCGATGTCAAGGAGTGGAGAACCTGACGCAGACGGCAACGAAAGTGCTGCCGACCCAAACTTTGGAGGGCAAGATGTTCAGCGACAACGGCTACACACTGGAATTGGCAACGTCGGAGGCGGCCGTCGGCAGCCATGTCCCCTTGCAGTTCCGGATCCTGGATTCGGTTGGAGCTCCGTTGACCCGGTACGCCGACACCCACGACAAGCAGTTGCATCTGATCGTGGTCGGTCTGGACCTGACCGGATTCCAGCACGTGCATCCCGAATTGGACGAGAACGGAAACTGGCGTGTGTCAGTCGATTTCGATCACGCGGGAGACTACCGAGTCTTCGCTGACTTCACTCCGGACGGCGGTGACGGAATGACGCTGAGTGCGGATGTACGAGTCGCCGGGTCCTATGATCCTCGGCCGTTGCCCGCCGCTGCTGCCGTCACGACGGTCGACGGCTATACCGTCTCTCTCGAAAGCGCGGCCCACGCAGGGCAGACATCGAAGCTCACACTCTCGGTCAGTCGTGACGGAATCCCGGTCACAGACTTGCAGCCCTACCTTGCCGCATACGGGCATCTGGTCGCGTTGCGTGCCTCCGACCTCGCATATCTCCATGTCCATCCGGACGGTCATCCCGGTGACGGTGTCACGCCGGCCGGACCGGCAATCACCTTCTACGCCAACATGCCGAGCGCGGAGGACTACCGGTTGTTCCTGGACTTCAAACATGGCGAAGTGGTACGTACGGCGGAATTCACGCTGACGGCCGACAATGCGACCACGCCTGGGGCCGAACACTCGAGCCACGCGCACCACGGGCACTGAAACCGAATGCGTTTCGCAGCAACGGGAAAACGGGCATGGGCAATCGCCATGCATCCATCTGTTCGTGCCGTAGCGAAATGCGTGGCGATGTGCGCAGTGATTGCTCTGCAAGACAAGGGAAGTCGAAGAGTATCCGCACATCGCACCGATAACGAGAATTGTTGCGAAGTCATGTGTTGACGAACAGGAGGACATCGAATGTCGGAAGCGACAGAAGTTGGCAGTGCGCCAAGCAGCGCTCCAAACAGTGTCCAAAGCAGTGATGCGACCGGCGATGTGTGCTGCACGGGAGATTCGCACGGCTACATCACCGCCAAGGGCGACTACCTGGCGCGTCTGCGTCGCATTGAAGGTCAAGCTCGCGGCCTGCAGCGCATGGTCGACGAGGACAAGTACTGTATCGACATCCTGACGCAGGTGTCGGCGATGACCAAGGGCCTCCAGGCGGTGGCCATGGGCCTGCTCGAGGACCACATCGGCCACTGCGTCGTCAAAGCCGCTGTTGCCGGTGGGCCCGAGGCGGACGCGAAGATCAAAGAAGCGAACGACGCGATTGCGCGATTGGTCCGCTCATAGAATTGTGATGAACATTGATACCTTGGTGCTCATGTTCAGTATCGAGATCCGTCGTACATTCGCTGTGAGGCAGGGGCTTCCGGCACCGGTGCGGGACGCGAAGAACTTGCCGCCGCTGATGCCTGCCGAGGGATTTCGCGTGACGATGCGAGTGGCGTTCTCGTTCGAGGACGACCAACTCGGAGAACGTGGATGGTTTGTCGACACGGACGCTCTGGACGAGTCCGTCGATCGATGTGCCGAGCAATTGGCGAGCGGTGCCTGGCCGGAGATTTTCGATTTCCGTCCGTCATTCGAGAATGTCGCGAAGTGGGCTTTCAGTGAACTTGCGTCCAGCATTCCTCAGCTGACCTACGTCGAACTCGACAACGAGACGATCGGTGTGGCAACAAGATACGTCAGATCACAATGATCTGACGTATCTCGTTGACGCACCGCGTTCGGTCGACCGGCCTACTGGTAGAGGCGCAACGCAGAACCGATGAAGGTCTTACCGAATGCGAGTCCGGCCTTGTTGAAGTAGAAGCTCAAGACCGTATCTGCAAACGGGACTGCGGACACCGTTTTGGTGATCTGTGACTCGGCGTCCGCCCACTCCGCGCACGCTGCTTCGCCGGTCAAGCCGGATGCCTTGGCAACGGCTGCTTCGTAGGCGGGGTTGTTGATCGAAGAGAAGTTCTTACCTGCTGCCGGAGCAGGACCGGAGAAGAACGGGACGAACCCGCTGGGAACCGAATTGTTGATCTGGATCCACGCGATGTCCCACTGGTTGTTGTCCTTGCCACTGAGCATGACGTCGACAACCTTGGTCTGGTCGGCTCCTGTCACCTCGACGGTCGCACCGAGGTCGGACCATGCCGACTGGGTGAGCTCGGCTGCCGCGCTGCGCGCATCTTCGCCGGCAGCGTAGAAGAGGCGGAGGGTCAGCGGCTTTCCGTCCTTGCTTCGTTTGCCGTCGGAGCCGGCGGTCCAACCTGCAGCGTCCAGTGTTGCCTTTGCTGCGCTGAGGTCGAAGTCCGGAATGTTGCCTGCGACAGAGTCGTACACACAGGCTCGGGGCTCGACGGAGACAAGACTTGTTGCACGGGTGCCCTGGCCGCCAGTGATGACTTCAGCGAGATCGTCGAGATTGACAGCCTGGACGAGAGCTTTTCGAACGGCGGGATCGCTGGTCGGATTGTCCGCAATCTGATTGAAGTACATCTGACCGGCGGGAAGTGGGCGCTGGACCGAGTCGAAATTGGCGGCATCGATGCGATCCTTGTCCGGACCGGCGATCGGAGATGCGCTCAGTTCGCCTGAGAGAAGCTGGTTTGCTGCGGTGCTGACATTGGGTGCCATGACAGCAATGACTGTCTTGGGGACACCCGGTGTGTCGGAGGTGGTGTCGTCGGGCCCCCAGCTGTAACCGTCACGAAGCTCGAACGTGTAGTGGTCATTGGCCGAGACTTCGGTGACTTCGAACATGCCGGAGCCCAGCGACTTGTTGTTCGAGGCGGTCGGATCTTCGAGACCGGCATCGCACATGATCGGGAGGCGACTGATGGTGAGGAGGAGGAACGGGGTCGGCGCCGGAGTGGTTACCGTGATGGTGCGGGTGGCGAGATCGGCAGTGGCCGAAGCGCCGATGGGAACTGTGGTGCCGCGTTGTTGTGAACCCTTGGCTGGATCGGCTACGAAGTTGATGTTGTTCGCGACGGTCTGTGCAGTCAGCGTCGACCCGTCGGTACAGGTCACGCCTTCACGAATGGTGAAGGACGCGGAGGTCGGCGTTTCTTCCCACTTCTCGGCCAACCATGGTTTGAATTCACTGGTTTCAGGATCCTGGTAGACCAGGGAGTCGTACGCCAGCTTCGAAATTTCCGCGGTTGCCGCAGAGCCGGACATGATCGGGTTGAGTGCACCCGGATCGCCTTGCAACGCGTACCGGAAGGTTCCGTCAGTCAGAGGCTCACCGCCGCCGGAGCCCGAGGACGTGCCTCCCGAGCTGCAAGCCGACAATACGAGCGCGAGCCCCGCGGTCGCGGCAAGCGTCGAATAGGAGCGGTGTTTCATTGTGCCTCCGTGAAGGAGCCGGGGCCCGGGAGTGAATCGTGAGGGCGCAGTCGAGTGTGACCGCTAAATCTTGGCGTAGGACGTGACGGGCATCTCGGTCGATCCTCACGAAAATCGGGCGGATTTTTGTTCGATTTCACGAAGGTTGGAGTTCTGGTTCAGTTCACGGGGAGTCGAGGTCACTTCGTCGTGGCCACCCGGTCTCCGTGAGCACGGTTGCTGGAACTGACCTCAACGGGGAGGTGGGGCCGAGACCGTGGAGGTCTGCGTCGTCGTCGATTTCGGACCAGAATTCGTCCGCCGAAACATCAAGGCCGAGAACGATCCACGGCGGTCCGGCTTCTTGGAACGCGTATGAGACGGTTCCGGTACGCGGAACTGTCGTATCGAACAGTCGGTCTCCGACGGGATAGCCCTGCTGCTCGCCGACCAAAGTCAAGGTAGTCGGTTCGAAGGATGCATCGCGCAGAATCTTCTCGACTGCGCGGTCGAAGCTCTGCTGGACGCTGAACTCTTCGTACGAGTTCGAACCGGTGACCTCGGGGAAATGCGCACAACACAAAACGTATGGGCCTGCTGAGTTGCAGTAGAGACGAAACACGGGAAATCCAACGGCCACGACGTGACGTTAGCAGGGCGTCGAAATGGAGGAGTTGCTGTTTCAGCAAAGATGGTTGCGTGAGTTGTGGAAGGTCGTTCATCCTGGGTGCATGAGCCACGAACACCACAATCACCACGAAAACTCCGATACCACCTAGAATCCGTACGCCAAGGCGGACGCACAGTTCTGGAACTCGCTGTACGAGGAACGCCCCGCGCGCTGGAGCGGAAATCCCAACCCACAGTTGATTGCCGAAGCCTCCGACCTGGAACCGGGCACGGCACTCGACGTCGGTTGCGGCGAAGGTGCCGACGCTTTGTGGTTGGCGCGTCGCGGGTGGAAGGTCACCGGCACCGACATCTCGTCGGTTGCGCTCGGCCGCGCCCAGGCTCACGTCGAGGGCGAGGGCGTCGACATCGAATGGCTGGAAGCCGACCTGACGAAGTGGGATCCGCAGGGGCGCTCGTTCGATCTGGTGTCCGCGCAGTTCTTCCACATGCTCGAACCCGCGCGCGGGGAATTGTTCCGTGCTCTCGGAGATCTGGTCGCGCCCGGCGGGCATTTGCTGATCGTGGGCCACTCACCTCACGAGTCGCCGACCGAGCACCATCGGGCCATGCTCCATACATCCGAATACGTGGAGTCGCTGTTCACCGATGGTTGGAAGGTGTTGGTCTCGGAGTCGCGGGAACGTGATCTTCCCGCGAACCCCGAGATGCATCACACGACGGATACCGTTGTGCTGCTTCAGCGATTGAGTGCGAGCACCGACAGCAACTCGTAAGCGACGTGGGCCGCTGCGATACCGGTGATCTCGGCGTGGTCGTACGCCGGCGCTACCTCGACGATGTCGGCGCCGACCACGTTGAGTCCCACCAACCCACGCAGTGTGTTCAACAATTCGCGAGAGGTCATGCCGCCCGCTTCGGGTGTTCCGGTGCCCGGAGCGTGGGCGGGATCGAGTACGTCGATGTCGACGGAGACGTACACCGGGCCACCGTCGAGGCGCTTACGCATGCGCTCGACGATGCTGGCGACACCGTCGACCTCGTAGTCGTCACTGCGGATCACCTGGAAGCCGAGGACGCGGTCGTCTTCGAGGTCCTTCTCGCTGTAGAGCGGTCCACGGATGCCGATGTGCTGCGAACGCTCCATGTCGATCAGGCCCTCTTCGCTGGCGCGGCGGAAGGGGGTGCCGTGGGTGAAAGGCTGACCGAAGTAGGTGTCCCAGGTGTCGAGATGAGCGTCGAAGTGCAGGACGGCGATCGGGCCGTGATCGCGGGCCAGTGAGCGCAGGATCGGCAGTGCGATGGTGTGGGCGCCGCCGAGCGTGAGCACGGAGGACCCGTCGGCGCGCAGGTCGGTAACGGCGGACTGAACCGTCGTGAGAGCTTCCTGGATGTCGAAGGGGTTGACGCCGATGTCGCCGAAATCGGCTACCTGCTGGTTGGCGAAGGGCGAGACCTTCAGCGCCGGGTTGTACGGACGCAGCAGCTTCGACGCAGCGCGGATGTGGCCCGGACCGAACCGGGCACCGGGGCGGTAGCTGACACCCGAATCGAAGGGGATGCCGAGGATCGTCACGTCGGCGCGCGAGACCTCGTCCAGGCGCGGGAGACGCGCAAAGGTGGTCGGCTCGGCGTAGCGGGGGACGCGCGTGGCGTCGACGGGTCCGATGAACGATCCGGGGTTGTTGGTAGCCATGTGCAGAGGTCCCTGCTCTCGATTCGGCGCACACCGGGCGCCCTTCAGTGATGTAGCTCTCTGAGCAAGTATGGTTTCTTCAAGAGGCTCGGTTGTCAACCCCTGTTTCCTGAAAGGGACACCGCGGTCGTGAAGGAGTGGGTTCAGTGGCCAAGGCGAAGGAAGCGGTCGAGCCGGTCGGACCGCGCATCGGGGCGAGGCTCAAGGCGGCACGTCAATCGAAGCGGTTGACCCTCGACGACCTGGCCGAGGCCTGTGGTGTGACCAAGGGGTATCTCTCGAAACTCGAGCGCGATCACGTCAACGCGTCGGTGGCGACCCTGATAAAGGTGTGCGCGGTGCTCGAGATCCCCGTCGGATCCCTGTTCGAGAATGCGTCCGCCGGTGAAGTAGTCCGCGCCGACGCCATGCCGCAAATCAGCTTCGGTGGCGAAAAGATGACGGAGTACCTGCTCACGCCTACCAACGAGCGTCGAATTCAGGTGCTGCTCGGCGAGCTGGAACCAGGCGGCGGAAGTGGTCGGGAGTTCTACAGTCTGCCGATCGACGTGAACTTCGTGCACGTGCTCGAGGGCGGCTTGCGGGTCTCGTTCGAGGGCGGTCGGACGGATCCGAACGGTGAGGCCGTCGATGCCGAAGACGTCGTACTTGCGGCGGGCGATTCCTTCACATTCACGCCGACGCACAACCATAGTTTTCAGGCCGAAGGCTCGGTTCTGGCGAAGGTTCTGTGGGTCTTGAATCCGGCATTGCCGGAAGGGCCCCGCGCGTCGTCTTCGTGAGACTCGAATCCGCGAATGTTGATTCTTAGGAAACAAGAGTTGACATGATTGGCGGCACCCGTCACGCTGGTAGTTGTCCCCGTCACACACACCGTCGAAAATTGGCGTCACGGAACTCCTGAAGGAGCGCACCATGCATGTCGATTCAGTTCGAGTTGGCCTGTTCCAAGGTCCGCTCACCACCCCGGACACCTTTGCGTCGGTGGAGTTCAACCTCGCTGCAATCGACACTGCTGCCCGCGAGGCTGCAGCATCCGGTGCGAAGATCCTGCTGACGCCGGAGATGTCCGCAACCGGCTACGACATCGGCGAACTGGTGTCGCTACGCGCGGAACCGGCCGACGGCCCGATCTTCGATTCCGTCGCCGCGATTGCTCGAAGTGCAGGCATCGCAGTCGTCTACGGCTACCCCGAACTCGACGGGGGAGATGTCTACAACAGTGTGCAGGTGGTGGACCGCGACGGCACTTCGCTTGCGCACTACCGCAAGACGCACCTGTTCGGCACGCTCGACCGCGAACATTTCCGGCCAGGTGAGACCCTAGTGGTCGGGTTCGATTTCGAGGGCATCCGCTGCGGGTTGTTGATCTGCTACGACGTGGAATTTCCGGAAGCGGTTCGGGCCCATGCCGACGCCGGTACCGAATGGCTCATCGTGCCGACAGGCTTGATGACTCCTTACGAACACATTGCGCAGCAAGTGGTTCCGGCCCGCGCCTACGAGAGTCAGATGTTCGTCACCTACGTCAATCGCTGCGGTGCCGAAACCGAGCTGACCTACTGCGGTCTCTCGTGCGCCATCGCACCAGACGGTGCCGAGTTGGCGAGGGCCGGCGGCGACCAGGAATTGCTCTTCGCGGACATCGCCGCCGCCACCGTCGCGCAATCGCGCACTCTCAATACACATCTCGACGATCGACGCCTCGATCTGTATCCAGACCTTCCTGTCACGACTGTCTCCAAGGAGAACCGTAGATGACCATCCCAGTAGCTCCGGACAGTTCCTCGGAACCCGGCAAGCAGCCGCCCCTCACGATGTTCGGACCGGATTTTCCGTTCCCGTACGACGACTACGTTTCCAGTCCGGCGGGACTCGGCTCGGTGCCCGACCTGGCACTGGGTACCGAGGTTGCCGTGATCGGTGGCGGACTCTCCGGCATGATCGCGGCCTACGAGTTGCTCAAGATCGGTCTCAAACCGATTGTCTACGAAGCTGATCAGATCGGTGGCCGGATGCGGTCGGTCGAGTTCGACGGGCACCCCGGGGTGGTCGACGAGATGGGCGCAATGCGTTTCCCACCATCGTCGACGACGTTGTTCCACTACCTGAACGAACTGGGTCTGCAGACCGAAGAGTTCCCCAATCCCCTTGCCGAGGTCACGCCGAGCACCGTCATCGATCTCAAGGGCGAGAGCCACTACGCGCACACTCTCGAGGATCTGCCGCCGATCTACACCGAGGTGGCGCAGGCCTGGCAGCGCACTCTCGAAGAGCATGCCGATCTGATTCCGTTGCAGCAGGCCATTCGTGACCGCGACACCGCAGAAATCAAGCGGATCTGGAACGACCTC
Source organism: Rhodococcus sp. EPR-134 (assembly GCF_001647205.1). NCBI lineage: Bacteria > Bacillati > Actinomycetota > Actinomycetes > Mycobacteriales > Nocardiaceae > Rhodococcus > Rhodococcus sp. EPR-134. The sequence continues at coordinate 1,930 of NZ_LVCT01000016.1, read as the reverse complement.
GTGGTGCGCTACGACGACCAGACGTTCTACGGATTCCTCGCCGCGTCGAAGCACTTCAAGTCCTTCCACATGCGGGAAGTGTTCGGACAGGTCGGATTCGGTACGGGCGGTTGGGATACCGACTACCCCAATTCGATCCTCGAAATCCTTCGTGTGGTCATCACGGCCGCCGACGACGACCACCGCGGCATCGTCGGTGGATCGCAGCAGCTGCCGATGCGGTTGTGGAACCGCGCCCCGGCGCACATGGCGCATTGGCCTGCCGGTACTACGGTCGCTTCGCTCAACGACGGTGAGACGCGTCCCCGCGTCACCGAACTCCGGCGTACCGAGCCCGGCAACATCACGGTCACCGACTCCGAAGGTTTCATTCGCACGTATGCGAGTGCCGTTGTGACAGTGCAGAGTTGGATGCTGCTGAACAATATCAGGTGTGACGACGATCTGTTCCCGATCGACCACTGGACTGCGATCGAGCGAACTCACTACATGGGTTCGACCAAGGTGTTCGTTCTCGTCGACCGCCCGTTCTGGAAGGACAAGGACCCCGTGACCGGCCGTGATTCGGTGTCGATGACACTGACCGACCGTATGAGTCGCGGCACCTACCTGCTGGATCAAGGCGAGGGCAAGCCAGGCCTGATCTGCTTGTCGTACACCTGGTCGGACGATTCGCTGAAGCTGCTGGCGCTCGACGCCACCGAGCGCATGAACATCATGCTGCGCTCTCTCGAAGAGATCTACCCCGGCGTTGACTTCCGCAGCCACATCATCTCGAGCCCGGTGACGCTGTCGTGGGAAACCGAGCGCGACTTCATGGGCGCATTCAAGGCGAACCTTCCGGGGCACTACCGCTACCAGGAGCGCCTGTTCTCCCACTTCGTGCAGAATGATCTCGAACCGCGCCATCGGGGAATCTTCCTCGCCGGTGACGACGTGTCGTGGACCGCCGGCTGGGCTGAGGGCGCGATCCAGACCGCGATCAACGCGGTATGGGGCGTCGTCAACCATCTCGGCGGCGCTGCGCCTGCCGAGAATCCCGGACCCGGCGACGTGTTCGAGGAGCTTGCTCCGATCAGGTTGGGCGACTGAGCTCACCGCAACTGCCGAAATGTCGTGCCCGATGGGGGTTGGTACTCCTATCGGGCACGACCTCTTTCCGGTGATCCACGCAACACTGGAAAGTGTTCGGATCCAATAATTTCCAGGAGGGTGTTCAATGGCGAGCACATCATCGGCGACCAAGACCGCAGCTGCAGAATCGAGACCGGCAGGCGGTGATCGATCCGGTGACCCGGCGCTCGAACTGGTCGCCGAATTGGCAGCAGCGGGCCAGCGACTCGTCTTCCGTCAGGGTGACAACCTGAACAGTGACGATCTGACCTGCGTGGTGCTGTGGCCGTCCGGAGAGCCCTCCCTCTCCGATCTGTGCGAGAACTTCGAGTCTCTCGGACTCCGAGTTTCGACGCACCGCCCGCTTCCGACCGTTCTGGGTTCGGCGCATTACTTCACCTTCGAGCCGAGCACCTTCGACGGCAGTGCGCTGGAGAAGATGGCGGACGCCTTCGAAGCCGTCATCGCCGGACAGACCCGGATGGATGCGTTCTCCAGTCTGATCGGACGAGCAGACATCACCTGGCGCGATGCAGAGTTGCTGCGCGCTGCGTGCCGTTTCCTCGCTCAGGCTCGTATCGGTTTGTCCGAGAGCTACATCGTCGGAGTGTTGGCAGCGAAGCCACTCTTCGTACGGCAGGCGATCGAACTTTTCACCGCGCGTTTCGACCCCGCCGTGGCGGGTGTGCGTGAGACAGCTGTGGCTACCGCAACGGCGGCCATCGACGAATCAGTCGACGGTGCAGACACTCTCGACGAGGATCGCGTCTTGCGCGGCGTGCGTTCGTTCCTGCAGGCGACTCTGCGCACCAACTGG
>NZ_LVCT01000015.1:0-8039 GCF_001647205.1 Rhodococcus sp. EPR-134 | reverse complement strand
ATCTACGTCAGCGCACCCAATGTCGAAGGCGTGCATCTGCGTAGTTCCTCCGTCGCCCGTGGTGGCCTGCGTTGGTCGGATCGATACGAGGACTACCGCACCGAGGCCCTGAGCCTCATGAAGACCCAGAGCGTGAAGAATTCGCCGATCGTTCCTTCGGGAGCCAAGGGCGCGTTCGTGGTTCGGGGCACGTCGTCACCGACTCCGGCGCAGGTGCAGGAGTCTTACAGCACCTTCATTCGCGGCCTGCTGGACGTGGTGGACAACATCGTCGACGGCGCTGCGGTACACCCGGCAGAAGTAATCGAGTACGACGGTGAAGACTCCTATCTCGTCGTGGCAGCAGACAAGGGGACCGCACGGTTCTCGGACGTCGCGAACGGCATCGCCGTCGAGCGTGGTTTCTGGCTCGGCGACGCCTTTGCTTCCGGCGGTTCGGCCGGCTACGACCACAAGGCGATGGGCATCACCGCTCGCGGCGCCTGGGTAGCGGTTCGACGGCACTTCGCCGAGCGCGACCTCGATGTCGACACCGATCCGTTCACCGTCGCGGGTATCGGGGACATGTCCGGCGACGTGTTCGGCAACGGAATGTTGCTCTCGCACAAGATCCGTCTGGTCGCGGCATTCGATCACCGCCACATCTTCATCGACCCGAACCCCGACACCGAGACGAGCTTTGCCGAACGCGCTCGCCTCTTCACCGTGCCGCGCTCGTCCTGGGACGACTTCGATCGCACCGTGATGTCGCCGGGCGGTGGCGTCTGGCCGCGGAGCGCGAAGTCGATCCGCCTTCCGCTCGAGGCGCGTGCGGCCCTCGGAATCACCGAGGAGAAGCTGACCCCGCAGGAACTGATCCGAGCGATCCTGTGTGCTCCGGTGGACCTGTTGTGGAACGGCGGCGTCGGTACCTACGTGAAAGCGTCGACCGAAAGCAACGTCGACGCGGCCGATCCGTCCAACGACGCAGTTCGCGTCAGCGCTGACGAGTTGCGTGCGACGGTGGTCGGTGAGGGCGGCAACCTCGGCTTCACCCAGCGTGCCCGCATCGAATATGCCGCTGGCGGAGGCCGAATCAACGCCGACTTCATCGACAACGCGGCCGGCGTGGCTACCTCGGACCGTGAGGTCAACATCAAGATCGCACTCGCAGCGTTGGACTCGACCTCGCGCAATGAACTACTCGCGGCGGCCCAGGACGAGGTGGCCGCATCGGTGCTCGAGGCCAGTGAAGATCAGACCCTCGCGATCAGCCTGGCCGAGCACCGCGCACCGGCCCTGCTCGATCAGCACGAGCGGTTGATCGAGAACCTCGTCTCGGCGGGCGCCATGAAGCGACTGGAAGAATCTCTGCCCGACGCCAAGGCGCTGGCGGTCAGGGCGCGTGCCGGGCAGGGTCTCCTGCGGCCGGAACTTGCTGTGCTGGTGGCGCAGTCGAAGAACGTACTGACTGCGGAACTGGGCGCATCGACGGTCCCGGACAATCAGATCTTCGCCGATCGTCTCCCGCAGTACTTCCCGCTCTCCGTCGTCGAGGCCGCACCGGACGCAGTCCGCGCACATCGGTTGGGCCGCGACATCATCATCACCTCGGTGGACGACGAACTGGTCAACCGCGTCGGCCCCGGCGTGCTGTTCCGGCTCGAGGAACACCTCGGAGTTCGCAGTCCGGAAGCGGCTCTGGCCTACGCCGTAGTCAGCGAAGTGCTTGGAACGGAGGACCTTCGACGTGAAATCCTGAACTCCGATCTCAGTGCCACCGAACAGCTGAAGGCTCTCGATCGCTTGCAGCAGCTGTTGGAATCCGAAATGAGCTGGGTGTTGCGCCGCCCGGGTGCTGCCGGCCGGTTCACCGTGAACCCGCGCGCCGACATCGATCGGTGGGCAGCCCCGGTGCGGGAACTCACCGACGGTTTGTCGGCAAGCGAGCGCATCGAGGCGTCTTTCGGAGCACTCGCCCTGGCAGACATTGCACTGCAGGAGAATACGACGGCCGCGGCCGCAGCCGCGATCTATCGGGAACTCTCCGACGCTCTCGATCTGGGCGATGTTCTCGGCGGCGTCGACGTCGCCGTCGGTGCCTCGCATTGGGAGGTCATGGGCAGCGCTGCCGTCCACGCCAGGTTGACGGCGCGTTTCGCAGACCTCGTGTCCGGAGCGCTCGGAGAAGGTATTCCGGAGGTCGTCGAGCTGTGGACCGCCGCTAATCCGCAAGCGGTGCGCCGGTTCACGGCTTTGATGTCGAGTGTGAGCCGCAGTGGAGCGCTGGACACCGCCCGTCTCTGCACGGTCGACGCCGAACTCGAACTACTCGTCCGCGGTGCGTCGAGCTTCGCTTCGGTGCATGCGGAGGAGCGTTCAGCGGCCCTCCCAGGCGAGTAGCGATAGCAGTAGTTCGGCTCTGACCCTGGCCTGCCCGAGGTCGCATTGCAGCAGTTCCTCGATGCGTGCGATGCGGCCTCGGAGGGTGTGCCGATGAACACCGAGTTCGGCTGCGGCCGATTCCCATTGGCCGTTTGCCTCGAGATAGGCGCGCAAAGACGCGGCCAGTGCGGTTCCGTGTGCCTGGTCGTGTTCCGTCAACACCGGGATGGTGTCCGCAGCCATGGCGATCAATGCCTCACGGGCAGACTCGGATGCCAGAATCGTCGAACCACTCAGAGCGTCGAACTCGAGAATACGCGCCGTAGCCGTCGTGAGGTTGGCCGCGGCGCGGGCCTGGACGAGTGCGCGGGGTGCGTCGAGAAGACGGTGAGGGGTGCTGATTCCGGCACGCACCGTCTTCGCCTCGGTGGGGGAGAGCTGCGCCAGTAGTGTTTTGGCAGTGTCGATTGTGTCGGTTCCGCGAAGGAGGACGGTCAGCGAACCGTCCTCGGATTGCGCGAACAATGGCCGGCCTGCTCGCGCGAGAGCGTTGTCGAGTTCGCGAAGAACGGGGCCGAGTCCGGATCCGCGAACGTGGACGACACGGACGTTGCCGTGCGTGTCGCTCGCTTCGTCCAAGTACGACGGCACACCGTCCTCGGGGATTCGGCCGTCGAGTAAGAGCCCGAAAGCCATGGCGTTGAGTCGAGTTCGCTCGGCCCGTAGTCGAACCGGTTTCTCGAGTTCGAGAGTGAGCAGCGAGACCGCATGCCCGAGCAACACTCTGTCGATATTGCTCAGGGGCCCGGCGCCCGCCATGGCGAGGTAGCCGTGCCAACTGTCGGTGACGCCGACGGGGGACAGTGTCAGCGTCCGTTCGGGTGTGCTCTGCGAGATCGACGCCGGAGCGTTGGGATCGCGGGTGGTGGCCGCGACCGCGCGAACCTCGGTGATCAACGACTTCTGGTTTGCCGGATGCACCGCGGTGATCCGATCACCGACAAACGCCACCGAAGTTTTTGTGGCCGTGGCTAGTTCACGCACGATCGCCGACACGCCACCGCGCAGTGCAACGCGGGTGATGCGCGTCTGTACTTCTGCCGCGCGGAGTACCGATTCGTATTCCTGCTGGCTCAGACGGGTCATCACCGCGCGCGTGACTGCCGCGAACGGGGTCGTGAACGGCACTTCCAGCAGGGGGAGTCCGCGGCTGCGGGCGGCGGCAATCAGGTCTGTGGGCACACTCTCGTGGGAAAGGCCGGTCCCGAAACCCAGAGCCGATACTTCTGCGGCGGCCAGACGGTCGATGTACTCGCTGTAGTCGGTGGCGTCCGCGCCCACCAGTGCCAGCCCGGTGGTGAGCACCAATTCGCCGCCGGAAAGCCACGGGGTGGGGTCCGTCAGCTCTGTGGCCTGCGCAAACGTGACGGGGTGGGTGGCAGCTGCTCGGTCGGTGAGCAGAGCCAGCGAGAGGTGTTTCTGGCGCAAGAGCCACGAGATCGGAACCGTCACCTGATCAAGGCTAGCTGTCGTTGCCGATATGGAGTAGCCCTGGAGCTCCGGGTATCCATTTCGGCAGTGCTTGCGGTGCTTCGCGCGTCGCATACTCGAATGCAATACACAACCGAGAGGGTGGTCACATGAGTGCAATCGAATACCGGCTTCCGCAGGAGCGTCGCATCGTCACGGAGTTCCCGGGCCCGCGCTCGGCTGCGCTCGCCGAACGCCGTAAGAAGGTCGTCGGCGCCGGCGTCGCATCCACCCTCCCGGTCTACGTCGCCGACGCAGACGGCGGAGTCATCGTCGACGTCGACGGCAACTCGCTGATCGACCTCGGTGCCGGTATCGCGGTGACCAGCGTCGGCGCCTCCAACCCGGCCGTCGTGTCCGCAGTTCAGGATCAGGTCGCGCACTTCACCCACACCTGTTTCATGGTCGCTCCGTACGAGGGCTACGTCGAGGTCGCCGAGCGTCTCGCCGAGCTCACCCCCGGTGACCACGAGAAGCGTTCCGTGCTGTTCAACTCCGGCGCAGAAGCCGTCGAGAACGCCGTCAAGATCGCCCGTCACGCAACCGGTCGCGACGCAGTCGTCGTCTTCGACCACGCGTACCACGGCCGCACCAACCTCACGATGGCACTGACGTCGAAGTCCATGCCGTACAAGAGCGGCTTCGGTCCGTTCGCCCCCGAGGTCTACCGCGTCCCGATGTCCTACCCGTACCGCGAGGGCCTCAATGTCGACGGCTCCAAGATCACCGGTGAGCAGGCCGCTCAGCGCGCCATCACGATGATCGAGAAGCAGGTCGGCGCTGCCAACACGGCCGCCATCCTCATCGAGCCCATTCAGGGTGAGGGTGGATTCATCGTTCCCGCAGAAGGATTCCTCCCGACGCTCGTCGCGTGGGCCAAGGAGAACGGCGTCGTCTTCATCGCCGACGAGGTTCAGGCAGGCTTCGCTCGTACCGGCGCCTGGTTCGCCAGCGATCACGAGGGCATCGTGCCCGACCTGGTCACGCTCGCCAAGGGCATCGCAGGCGGCATGCCGCTCGCCGCTGTCACGGGCCGCGCCGAGCTCATCGACGCTGTCCACCCCGGCGGCCTCGGTGGCACCTACGGCGGTAACCCCGTCGCCTGCGCCGCTGCATTGGCGTCCATCGACCAGATGCGTGAGCTCGACCTCTGTGGCCGCGCACGCACCATCGAGTCGACCGTCGTCGGCCGAATGAACGCACTGGCAAAGGAACTCGACGTCATCGGCGACGTTCGCGGTCGCGGCGCCATGCTCGCCATCGAGCTGGTCAAGCCCGGTGGGCAGGAGCCGGACGCCGACATCACCAAGAAGATCGCCGCCGAATGCCTCGCTGCCGGCGTCGTGATCCTCACCTGCGGTACCTACGGCAACGTCATCCGTCTGCTCCCGCCGCTGGTCATCTCCGAAGAGCTGCTCGACGACGCGTTGACCGTCCTCGAGACCGCCATCCGCACTGCAGCACAGGGGAACTGACATGTCCAACGTCTCGGATCTTCTCGACTCGGTACCCAAGGGTCTCTGGCTCGGCGGCAAGCTCGTCCCGGCCGAGAAGACCTTTGCGGTCTACAACCCGGCAACGGGTGAGGAACTCGCCCAGGTAGCCGACGCCACCGCTGCCGACGGTATCCGTGCGCTCGACCTCGCCGCTGCGGCGCAGGAAGACTGGGCGGCCACGCCGGCACGTGTACGCGGCGAGATCCTGCGCACCGCCTTCGAATTGCTGCACGCCCGCGCCGAGGACTTCGCGCTGATGATGACCCTGGAAATGGGTAAGTCGTTGGCAGAGAGCCGCGGTGAGGTCAACTACGGCGGCGAATTCCTGCGCTGGTTCAGCGAGGAAGCAGTACGCATCGGCGGACGTTTCACGCAGGCTCCGGCCGGCAACGGTCGCATCCTGGTCACCAAGGAAGCCGTCGGACCGGTCCTCGCGATCACCCCGTGGAACTTCCCGCTCGCCATGGGCACACGCAAGATCGGACCGGCGCTGGCTGCCGGTTGCACCATCATCGTCAAGCCCGCCGAGGACACGCCGCTGACCATGCAGCTCCTCGGTCAGGTGTTCGCCGATGCCGGTCTGCCCGACGGTGTGCTCTCGATCCTCCCGACGTCCGACGCGGCCTCCATCAGTGGGCCGCTGATGGAAGATGCGCGTCTGCGCAAGGTCACCTTCACCGGCTCCACTGGCGTCGGAAAGTTGTTGGTGCGCAATGCTGCTGACAAGCTGCTCCGCACGTCGATGGAACTCGGTGGCAATGCGCCGTTCATCGTCTTCGACGACGCCGACATCGACGCAGCTGTCGACGGCGCAATGCTCGCGAAGATGCGTAACGGCGGCGAGGCCTGCACCGCGGCCAACCGCATCTACGTCGCCAACTCGGTGCGCGAAGAGTTCACCGACAAGTTCACCGCCAAGGTTGCGGCCTTGAAGGTGGGCGCCGGTGACGCCGAGGGCACCAACATCGGACCGCTGATCAACACCAAGCAGCTCGCAACCGTCACCGGACTCGTCGACGACGCGGTGTCCAAGGGCGCTCGCGTTCGCACCGGTGGATCGGCGCCCGAAGGAGCCGGCTTCTTCTTCACCCCGACCGTTCTGGATCAGGTGCCCGCCGACGCGCGCCTGCTGAAGGAAGAGATCTTCGGACCCGTTGCGGCAGTGGTCGGTTTCGACACCGAAGACGAAGCGATCGCGGCTGCGAACAACACCGAGTACGGTCTCGTGGCGTACTTCTACACCCGCGACATCGACCGTGCAATGCGCGTCTCGGCCAAGCTGGACACCGGCATGGTGGGCGTCAATCGCGGCGCGATCTCCGATGCTGCCGCGCCGTTCGGTGGGGTGAAGGAATCGGGCTTCGGCCGTGAAGGCGGAACCGAGGGTATCGACGAGTATCTCGATACCAAGTACGTAGCGCTCTAACTTGCTGTGCGCCTTTATTAACCGCGGGCGGTTAATAAAGGCGCACAGTTGTCTATTGACCCAACGGAGTCGGGCGGTAGTACTTGCCCTCGTGGTAGAGCAGCGGTGCGGCAGCGGATTCGTCGTCTTCTTCGGCGTGAACCCGCGTGACGAGTCCGATGACCAGCGTGTGGTCGCCTACAGGGATCAACTGGTCGACCTTGACGCGCATCCAGCTGGGGGTGCCGTGCAGCACCGGCTCCCCGGTGTCGAGCACTGCCCACAGTGACTCGTCTGCAAAACGCTGATCGGCACTACGCGCAAAGCGCTGGGCCAGATGCTGCTGATGTTCGCCGAGAAGGTGGATCACCAAGGACTCGGCTGCCTTGAGCGCATTGATGCTCGACGACGTCTCCGCGATGTTGAACGAGACGAGCGGCGGCTCGAGGGAGACGGACGAGAACGAAGTGGCGGTGAAACCCACCGGGCCGGTACCCGAATCGAGGGTCACGACGGTGACACCGGCGGGGTGGCGGCGAAGCGCAGCGCGGTAGTCACCGGCGCAGATGCCGGTGGACAACTCGGGCGTCGCTGCTACTTCGGGGACGTCGGGGGTGGTGTGGCTGGAAACGGCATTCGGCTTGTCAGACAACGGGAACTCTCCGGCTGGAACTCGAGGTGTGCGGTGTGGTCGAGGTGACTGCGCTCGGCATACACAGACATGCGTCGGTGCGGCACAGATCTACGTGCCGTCGACGCCAGTGGTTGCCGGCCGGGGTCCTGGTTGCAGTGCACATGGTGCGTCCAACTATAGGTGGACGCACGTCTGAGTGGTTTCGGACCGGGTTGGCTGAAGTGCTTCAGTCCATGTCGACGGCGAGGCCGGCGGTGATTCGGAGGAGTTCGGAGTACGTCGTGCGAAAGACCGTGTTGGGGTGCCCGGCGGCTGCCCACAACTCGGGGTACTGCTCGAGGGCGGTATCGACGTACGTCGGCAGGTTGGTGGGATGCCCGAGCGGAGCGACCCCACCGATCGGCTGGCCCGTCGCGGACTTCGCCATCTCCAGCGGCGCCCGCGTGAGCTTGCCTTCGAGGCGTTCGCCGGTGGCCTTCAGATTCACCTGATGCGCGCCGGAGACCAGCAGCAGGACCGGATCGTCGTCGAGAAGGAACACCAGTGACTTGGTGATCGCGCCTACCTCCACCCCGACGGCCGCCGCTGCCTCGGCCGCGGTGTGCGTGGC
>NZ_LVCT01000014.1:0-5135 GCF_001647205.1 Rhodococcus sp. EPR-134 | reverse complement strand
AGTTCAGACTAGGACTAGTCGGCGTTCGCCACAGCTGGAGTCGGCGTCGTGTCGGTGGACTTTCGGTTGCGACGGATCGTAAAGCCGAACAGCATGACCGCACCGATCAGTGCGTACAGGAAAAGCGTCAGAGCAGGCTGGCCGACGCCGACGTTGTTGAAGTAGACGATGCTCCGCACGCCTTCGGTGCCGGCGCCAGGTGTGATCCATCGGCCGATGGCGGCATAGAACGAGGGAATCACGTTGGAGCCGAATGCGCCTCCCGCACTGGGATTGCCGAGAATCACGAAGACGGCGATAGCCAGCGGGACTGCCAGAACGCCGATGGCAGCGCGCAATCCGAGTGTGAACATGGCGGTGCCGAACACCACGGCTGTTCCCAGGATCCACAGCGGGAACCAGTGGCCCGCGAAAGTTCCGAGTACGTGTGAGGTAATGAGGGCGCCGAGAGCTCCCGAGATGATCGAGTAGATCGCGATCACGCCCGTGTGTGCGCTTGCCTGGCGGAGAGTCTTCGGCGCACCGATGAACAGTCCGATGGCTGCCGCGAGGAGATAGCCGCCGACGACCCAGCCGACCGAGAGGTAGAAGCCCGAGAGGCCGCGGTTGTCGTGGGCTCCGACGGGGATCTCGTCGCGGACGACGAACTGTCGGTCCTGTGTCGCCTCGACCTTCGTGAACACCGCTTCGAGTGACGTCGCGATAGAGCTGCCGCCCGCGCTCGCGGTGATCAGGGTGTCCGGCCCGGCCGGGTTGATGACAAACGCGCCCTGGATCTCTCGGTCGTTGATCATGCGGCGAGCGGTCGCCGTGCTGTCGACCACCTGAGCGTCGAGCGGGCTGCCGTCGATGGCGTTGAGTTTGTCGGCGATCTGCTGATCCATGCCGTCGGGTGTGCCCTGATCGGCGATGACCGCGATTTCGATGTCTCGCGGAGTCGGCTGATGGAAGGCGGCGACGTAGCTGAGGATGAAGCCCATCTGCAGCAGGAGCACGCCGACGAACAACGCGGCCATCACCTTGGGTGCGCCGTACTTCACGAGCAGATTGTCGTGGTGGTGTTCGTCGTGGGTGGAGCTGTTGTCTGGTGCGGCGTGTGCCGGATGCGTAGTGGTCACGAAAGAGTCCTGATCTTGTCGAAAGTAAAGAGCTTGTCAATACCCGAGGTATTGAATACTCTAGGTATCGTGACTGAATCTCGTCAACCGGACTGGACTCCGGTAACCCGCCCCGGACGTGACGTGGTGCGGCAAAGACTGCTCGACGCTGCGGCGGAAGAGTTTGCGGAGCGCGGATTCAGTGCTGCACGTCTCACTGAAGTTGCTCGCCGAGCGGGCTTCACCAAGGGGGCTGTCTACTCCAACTTCGAGTCGAAACAAGATCTGTTCGCCGAACTGTTCGCGCAACGGTCTCTCGAACTGGCCGGCCGGGTGCTCGCCGAGATCGCCGGGATGAACCCCGCCGACGCGGCGGGCAAAGGTGGCGAGGCCATTGCAACGTGGATGGTCGACGACCCGGGGTGGTCGCTTCTCGTCCTCGAATTCGGAGTGCTCGCCGGGCGTGATCCGCAGATCGCTCAGGCGTACTTACGTGAGCGTCGCCACTTGCGCAGCCAACTCGTGGAGTTGATCGGCGAACGTGCCCGTGAATGGGGAGTGGACGATTCCTTTGACGTGCGGACAACCGCAATCTCGTTGATGGCGTTGATATCCGGGCTCGTTCTCGAACACTCCGTGGATCCGGAAGAGGTTGATCAGAGTGTCATGGGTGCCGCCGTGACGGCACTCTTCGCCGGCGCCGTCGCACGTGCAGGATTGTCCGCCGTCTGAGTTGCTCGGTTGACAGGCAACAGATTTGAGAACTACCCTCTGGGTGCAGTACCTCGTTAGGTGAGGCTTCTGCACGAACACAGGCCACTGATCTCACGACGTCGAGAGACGCCCAAGGTTAGGACAGATCTCCCCGGCTTAAGGGGTGATCCAAAGTGGCTTCCCGTTCTTGATCGGGACACGTCGTGCAGTGCCAAAACTCGGACGTGGAGGTGTTTTCGCAGCTTGATGCCGGTTTCTTCCGGCGAAGGCGAGAGTACGTCGATATTCGGTTCTCCTGGCGTGTGCTGTGCGCATGTACTTGTGTGGCGTCATCGGACGCCCCGAACTTTCAGGAGGTGACCATCGTGGACGACCCGCCGAGTCGATATTCGACCCATCCTTCTGTTCTTGCCGACGATGCTCACCCCGGTCTTTTGCTCTTCAGTCACTGACTCTTTGCATCCTCGGCTTCATCTGCGCGGCTTTGCCGCGACCGCTGACGACTTCCATTGTCGCTCAGCGCATTCTGCTGCCCTCATGCACTGGCATGGTCCGGCGTGTTCGGGCAGCCGAGGAGATTCGTCATGTCATTTTCCGTTCTCGCATTGCGGCCACGGCCCACGAGAAACAGTGCACAACAAACACATTCAACAGTCCTGGCAAAGGAAAGCGCACAGGAATTGGTCGACTTCTCGGCCTCGGACACGCGCACCGTTCTCGCGGATCTGACCACGACGGCCAACGGCCTTCGTGACGATCAGATCGACGATCTTCGTCGGCAATACGGGCGCAACGATGTCCGCCACGACCGCCCGGCGCCGGCAATCGTGCAGTTCGCGGAAGCCTTCAAGAACCCGTTCATCCTGATCCTGGTATTCCTCGCCCTGATCATGGTCGGGACCGACGTGGTCTGGGCGGACCCCGAGGACGGTCCTTCCTACGAGGGCATCATCACTCTCGGGTTGATGATCTTTGTCAGTGTCTCACTGAGGTTCTGGCAGGAATACCGTTCGAGTCGCGCCGCCGAGGCGCTCAAGGCGATGGTTACGACGACCGTCGCGGCCACCCGCAAGATCAACAACACCGTGGTCACGGCTGAGATTCCGATCGAGCAGTTACTGCCGGGGGATGTAGTCCAGCTTGCCGCCGGCGACATGATCCCGGCCGATGTCCGCATCATCCGGGCCAAGGATCTACAGGTCAATCAGTCCATGCTCAGCGGTGAATCGATGCCGGCCGAGAAGTCGGCGGACCCGTCGTCGGGGATCGACGTCGATCGGCTGCTCGAAGCCGAGAACATCGGGTTCATGGGTACTTCCGTCGTGTCGGGCAGTGGCACCGCCGTTGCGGTACACACCGGCAAGCGGACCTACTTCGGTGCCATGACAGCACAATTGGCGTCCAAGCGACCCGAAACCAGCTTCGACGTCGGGGTGCGCAGCGTCAGCTATCTGCTGATCAAGTTCATGCTGATCATGGTTCCCGCGGTGTTCATCATCAACGGACTGACCAAGGACTGGAGCCAAGCACTACTCTTCGGCGTCGCCACCGCCGTGGGGTTGACTCCGGAAATGTTGCCGCTCATCGTGACGGCGAACCTGGCCAAGGGTGCGCTCCACATGTCGCGCAAGAAGGTGATCGTCAAGCAGATCAACGCGATTCAGAACTTCGGTGCCATGGACGTTCTGTGCACGGACAAGACCGGAACTCTCACCGAGGACCGCATCGTTCTCGGTGAGCATCTCGATACTGCCGGACGTAAGTCCGAGGACGTATTGCGGCTAGCGGCGGTCAATTCCGTGAATCAGACCGGATTGCGCAGTCTTCTCGACGACGCGGTGATCGAGGCCGCCGGTCCCGAAGTGGTCGAGGAGATCTCGCGTCGGCACGGGTTGGTGGACGAGATTCCCTTCGACTTCAAGCGCCGTCGACTCTCCGTGGTGGTCGACCACGGAGACGCCGATCTGATCGTAACCAAAGGTGCAGTGGAAGAGCTCCTTTCGGTCTGTGAATCGGTGGAACTGGACGGGGTGACCCACCAATTGACACCGGGATGGCTGGCCCGAGTCGACCGTCTGGTCGCGGAGCTGAACGGTCAAGGTAAGCGAGTGCTTGCGGTGGCAACCAAGACAGTCGTCGAAGAGCAGCGCCGCGAGTACTCGACGGCCGACGAAGAGGGCATGACCCTGGTTGGACTGCTGGCCTTCCTCGACCCGCCGAAGGAATCTGCGGCCGGGGCGATCGAAGCCCTCGCGAGCCACGGAGTCGCGGTCAAGGTAGTGACGGGTGACAACGAACTGGTCGCCGAAACCGTCTGCGGCAAAGTCGGTATCGACGTGGGAACTGTTGTATCCGGCGCCGAGATCGAAGCGTTGAGCGACGACGCCCTCGACGAGTTGGTGCAGCGGACAACCGTATTCGCGAAGACGGATCCGATGCAGAAGGCACGCATTGTCGAATCGCTGCGCCGGGTCGGCCACACGGTTGGTTTCCTCGGTGACGGTGTCAACGACGCACCCGCACTGCGGGCTGCGGACGTCGGCATCTCCGTTGACACAGCGGCGGACATCGCCCGCGAATCCGCGGACATCATCTTGCTGGAGAAGGACCTCGGTGTACTCGAACAAGGAGTCATCGAAGGGCGTCGTACCTTCGGAAACATCCAGAAGTACATCAAGATGACTGCGTCGTCGAACTTCGGGAACGTCTTCTCGGTGCTCGTCGCCAGTGCCCTGCTGCCGTTCATCCCCATGATTCCCGTAGTTCTGTTGTTGCAGAACCTGATCTACGATCTCTCGATGCTCACGATCCCGTGGGACCGTGTCGACGACGACTTCCTCGCGAAGCCCCGCAAGTGGGAGACCAAGAGCCTTCGCCGGTTCATGGTGTTCATCGGCCCGATCAGTTCGATCTTCGATATCTCGACGTTCGCGCTGATGTGGTTCGTGTTCGCCGCCAACTCTCCCGAGCATGCAGCGCTGTTCCAATCGGGTTGGTTCATCGAGTCATTGATCTCGCAGACGCTGATCGTTCACATGATCCGCACCCGCAAGATCCCGTTCATCCAGTCGCGTGCATCGCTGCCGGTACTGCTCAGCACGGGCGCTGCCTGCGTCTTCGCGCTGGTGTTCCCGTTCACGTCCTGGGGTCATTCCCTCGGGTTGGTTTCACTGCCGTGGAACTACTTCCCGTGGCTGGTCCTCACCCTCGGGGCATACTGCGTCGTCACGCAGGTGGCCAAGGGAATGTTCATTCGTCGATTCGCGACCTGGCTCTAGGAGTTCACCGTGGAAATCCACGTCATCCTTGTGCGGATAGCGCTCG
>NZ_LVCT01000013.1:0-3435 GCF_001647205.1 Rhodococcus sp. EPR-134 | reverse complement strand
TCTTCGTCATCATGGGCGCGTACGGGTTTCAGGGCCCGGACGCCGATCCGACGCGCGTCGCAGCGCAGATCGTCTCGGGGATCGGTTTCCTCGGTGCTGGAGTGATCATGAAGCAGGGTGCGTCGGTCACCGGCCTGAACACTGCCGCCACTCTGTGGGCCACTGCCGCCGTCGGCGCACTGGCCGGCGGCGGAATGTACTGGGTCGCGGTGTTCGGTGCCGGCGCAATCATGTTGGCGAACACGCTGTTGAGGCCGTTGGGCCGGATGATGGATCACCAGCCTGCCCGAACCGGACGCGAAGAACCACCCGCGGACTACACCTTCGAGGTGACCTGTCACGGCGACGCCGAAGCTCACATCAGAGGTCTTACCGTGCAGTCCATTTCGAGGCCCGAGTTTCAGCTCCGGTCAGTGCAGTCCTTCGACATCCCGGACAGCGACCGCGTGCGGGTGGTGGCCGAACTGGCTGCCGCGGAGCGAGACGACGGACTCCTGGAATCCGCCGTCAGCCGACTTAGCCTTGAACCGTTGGTGACTCACGTTCGGTGGGAGGTGGAACCGTCGAAGTAGATTCAGGCTCGCTGTCAGTCAGCGCGCATGTTCTTGCGGCGCAAGTGAGTTCCCCGGTGCAATGTTCGCGCAGTTGGACGGTGCAGGCTTGCCGTTCAAGCGGTCGTCGACCCAGGCGAGCGCACCGGGGAGCCAGAGCATGGCGCCGAGGAAGTGGCTGATGGTGTCGTACTGGTCGTACTGAATCGCCAGGCCGGCGTCGCAGTACTTGCGTGCGAGGGTGCGGACGTCGCCCGTGATCATCACGCCGTCTCCCGCTCCGACACCGGGGCCGCCGGGTTGGGTGCCCTCGATGGTGCCGTTGGCCGCCTGCGCGATGAACATCGGAATGGTCGGTGTCGCCGCGGTGCCCATGTTGATCTTGTTCACGACATCGACGTACTCGGGAACCGTATTGGGATCGGCGTACTCGGGTTTGACCAGATCCTGCCAGGTCAGTCCGGGATACTGTGCCAGCACATTGCCGATGGACGCGTCTTCGAGTCGAGCCATGACGTCGCGTCCACGGTCGCTGAGATACTTCCCGAAATCGATGTCGTACGAACGCGCAACGCCGACGACTGCCATGCCGACCACGCCGCCCCACCCGATGCTTCCGCTCGCGTAGCGAAGGTTGTTGGCCGGATTGACCAGCACGCCTCCCTGCGCGGCACCGATCAAGTTGTCGTTGATCTCCGGTGCATATGCGGGAGCGAGTATCGAAGCCCAGTTGGTGGCGATCGCTCCGCCGGAGTAACCCATCAGCGCGATCTCTGCGTCGTCGGTGATTCCGGTTTCCGGGACATCGCGGGCGGCACGCAGAGCGTCGAGCGTCATCATCCCGTATTCGGGTCCGGCAGCGAAGTTTGCATCCGGGCCCTCGGTGTCCGGGACGACGATCGTGTAGCCCAATGCGAAGAGCGGCCCGAACAAGGCTGCCTCGATGGACGTGAAGGTACCGCCGATGTTGAAGTTGCGTCCGCTGGGAGTCCAGTCGCCGATCGGGGTGTTACCCGCGATAGCCCGCGACGGACTGTCGTCGGGGTTCAGCGAATCGTAAAAGGACTGGTACGAAACAACTTTGTTCGGTTGGGCGTTGGCCGGGCGCAGGATCGAGGTGACGTTGGCGGACGGCTGTCCCAGGGCGTCGGTTGATCGGTAGAGAACCTGGACTGCCTGTATCGGGGTCGGGATGTTGAGCACGGTGTACGGCACGGTGCGAGTCTCGAGTACCGCACCCGGGGCGTACGACGAGAGGGGTGCCGCGCCGTCGTAGCTGTAGAAACCGTCATCGGGGGACTTGGCAAGGACTGGCTGCGCGAGCGCTACCGGTGCGCCGACGCCTGTCAGTGCAAGCGCGAGTACTCCGACAACTGCGCGAGATATGACCCTTGACGACATACTCGTCCTCCACATTGGTGTGCCACGCCCCACCCTGAGATCGTGGTGTGACGACCACCATATATTACTCGTGGGTAATGTGGGGATCGGTCAGATCGGTCGTCGTATCGAGGTCTCGACGTAGGAAGATTTCGGAGGACTCGCCTGGGAGTAAAAGAACTCCCGCGTCGGTGTACCCCATTGCGCGATAGAAGTTCTGGGCTGATTCGTCGGCGAGTGTGGAGGTGAGGACCTGCGAGTGTCCCGCGCGGCTCATGCGTTTTTCCCAATCTGTGACCAAAGCGCGCCCGATGCCTTGGCCGCGGTTCGAAGACAGGACGGTCAGCATGTTCATGAACGGAATCTCGTCCCAGAACAAGCCCCAGCGCAGCCATCCGATTGGATTACCGTTGTCATCGGCGATGAGTATCCGGCCGCGTTGGACCACTGACGCGAGTTCCTCGGCAGCGACGTGCGAGTCGTGCTCACGTAAGAACGGCAAGTCTGTCTGTGCTGCGACGCGAATGTTCACCACAGAAGTCAGTATCGCCGTTCAGTCGGAGTTGATGGCGTTCGGCTTGGACAGGTAGAAGACTCCGGGATGTGGCTGGGGTCCGGCGGCAATTGGGAGTAGCCCGCTCGGGTGTACAGGCGAATGTTCCGCAGGCTCCTGCTTCCGGTGAACAGCTCGAAACGTGTGATGTGCTCCGGAGCGTTCTGTTCCACGTGCTGCAAGAGGCGTCGGCCGAGGCCGTTGCCCGCCAAGTCCGGTGCCACCATGAGGCGACCGATCTGCCATGCGGTTCCGTCCGCGGTTCCTCGCACGGCCCCGACGAGCCGGCCGCCGCGTCGTGCGGTCCAGACAGTCGACTCCTGAACCCAGGCTCGGACCGTGGGTAGGTCCTCGTGGAGCGGGGGTATGTCCATGCTGTTGTTGGAGATTGCTTCCGAAACCCAGCAACAGCGTTGTAGAACAAGGATTTCCGCGGCGTCCTCGTCCGTTGCGCGCTCTATGACTATCTCGTTCATTGTCAGTCTTCGTTGTCGACTTGTTCTTCACGAGGGAGATCGGACGCCTTCGGGGCGGCGGGGACCCATTCACGGAGCGGTTGAACGACTTCGGAGTAGAAGATTTCGGCCGAACTGGTCACACTGTTGATGAAACTCGCAGCAGTACCCGAACGCTTGCTGCCGAGTGTGAAGGACTGTGTCAGTACGAATGAACTGAGTTGGCCGCCTTGACTGTCTGTCAACAGACGTGGCGTTGTGCGCGCGGATGCAACGGTCTCGCAAGTCGACGAGGCCGGGCCGGTGAACAACGCTTCGACCAACAATTCGGCAGGAGCATTCTTCAACTGACGCAAAACCCAGGTGACTCGTTTTCCCGAAGTGCCTTCGTCTGGTGCAGAAACCGTTGTACTGCAGCTCACTTTGTTGGTTCTCAAATCAGCAGTAACCCGTAGCTCTCCGGCTGCGTCGGGGATTCGGAGGGTGGCGCTGAAGG
>NZ_LVCT01000012.1:0-1848 GCF_001647205.1 Rhodococcus sp. EPR-134 | reverse complement strand
ATCTACGCCCTCGCGCTCGGCGACCGCGACCGCTACGGACGGTTCCTGGACCGTTTTGTGGGCGATTGGATCGAGGCACTGGAAGCCGGTCTACGACAAGCGGGTTGCCCCGAGGACGATGTTGCCTCTGTCGCTACTCTGTTGCTCTCGCAAATGCGGGGTCTGTCGATGGATCTTCTGGCCACCGGGGACCGGGCCCGCGTCGATCGTGCGTTCGGGCTTTTTGTCGACGGCTTTGCCGCCCGCGCTCGGGAGTGGTCCACGCCAAGATCCGATCGCCTTCAACGCTGACCGATCACCACGGTCGACGTGGTCTCGCTGTAGGTTGCCACCCGAGTGAGAAACCCTCCTCGAGTGAATGTTTCAACAGTCATTTCGACCTGCTCCGTACTCGTCTCGACGAGAAGACAGCCACCCGGTCGTAGCCACGGCGCGGCGTCCGCGATGATGCGACGCTGCAGATCCAGTCCGTCGGTACCGCCGTCCAACGAGACCAGCGGTTCGTGAAGACGGGCTTCGGGCGGCATCAGCCTGATCGATTCGGTGGGGACGTAAGGTGCATTGGCGACGACGACATCCACGCGACCGAGTAATTTCGTCGGCAGTGGTTCGAATAAATCGCCTTCGAGTACACGCTCGGGCGGTGTGATGTTTCGGCGAGCGCACCGCACTGCGGCCGGTTCCACGTCTACCGCGTACAAATCGACGGCGTCGAGCGTCGACTGCAGGACAGCACCGACAGCTCCTGAGCCGCAACACATGTCGACGACGACGCTTCCTGGGGTGACAAGTGAGCAGGCCTGCCAGGCGAGAAACTCGGTGCGCCGGCGTGGGACGAAGACTCCGGAGTCGATGTGAATGCGCAAGCCGCAGAACTCGGCCCATCCGAGGACGGGCTCGAGTGGTTCGCCGGCAACTCGTCGGTCGACCATCGCGTCGAGTTCATCGCGAGAGCGTGCGGTGTGAAGAAGTAGGCGAGCCTCGTCTTCGGCGAAGACGCAACCTGCTGCTCGGAGGATCGCGGCCACCGACTTCTGCTGCGAAGCAGGGAAGGTCGGGAGATCAGGTGCTGACATGAGAGAGCCTTTCGGCCTCCTGATCTCGCGGGGGACCTGCACGTATCGAACACCGCCACCCTACCCGAGCAGGCGTGTCACGACGGTCGATGCGGAGCGGAAATTTAGGTTGACCAAATGGTAAGGCTGTTCTATGGTCTGACCTCGATCAGCTGATGTGGGGCCGATCACCACATATGCACCGTCACCGCAATCGGTAGGAGAAGTACGTGAGTAAGCGACTGTGTAGGACGCTCGTCGGACTGAGTGCGAGTGCGTTGGTGGCGTTGACAGTTGCGGCGCCGGCCGGAGCGGAACCGAACGATGCTCCGGGTGCTGTCGTGAGTCAGGAGTTGCTCGGTCCCGACCGGGTGATCCCGGGTGCCGTGAGCGCAACGAAGGTGACGTACTGGTCGACGGGCCCGAAGGATGTGCCGATGACGAGTACCGGTGTGGTGTATCGCCCAGAGGGAGCTCCGCCCGAGGGTGGTTGGCCGGTCATCTCCTACGCGCACGGGACGGTGGGTGTCGCGGATCAGTGTGCGCCGAGCAGCAGTGTTCCACTCGAACGGACCGCGACGCATCTGGGTCACTGGCTGGAGCAGGGATACGCGGTCGTGACCACCGACTACGTGGGGCTCGGAACACCCGGTGTTCACCCGTATCTCGACGGTCGTTCCGCTGCACACAGCGTTGTGGACATGGTGCGTGCCGCTCGTGCGGTCGACGACGACCTGTCGAGCGCATGGGTTGCGATGGGGCAGTCGCAGGGCGGGCAGGCGACTATGTTCAC
>NZ_LVCT01000011.1:0-12262 GCF_001647205.1 Rhodococcus sp. EPR-134 | reverse complement strand
CGAGATCTGCAGTGAACCGCAGCGCAAGGTTCCGCGCGAGCGCGATCCACGACTGAGCGACCGCCGCTGCCTTCGGATCTCCAGGACGTAGAGTTCCGGCGCTCACGGAATCGCGTATCGATACCCAGTGCCGACCCATGTCGACGAACTCCGCGGCCCCGGACTTGGGATGTTCGATGTACCGGAGAAATTCGCTGAGAATCCAACCTTGCAGCGGATTGTCGATTCCGCCGTGCGAGAGCACCATCCGAGCCTCGTGGATGACTTCTGCCCAAGAGAGATGCCGCAGCGCAACTTTGGTGAGCTTGCGCTTGTCTACCTCGACGGGTAATTCGCCGGCGCCGGCAGGCAAGTCGTTGGACAGGCTGATCACGACGTCGTACTTGTTCTTCTTGGCGACGTCGAGATAGTTTTCGAGCTGCTCTCGGGTATGGGTGCCTGCTCCAGTCTTTGCTTCGAGCAAGCCGGTCCAGAGCCGGCTTCCGCGGGCGATGCGCCACACCGCATCCGGGATCACCCGAGATTCACCTTTGACGTAGGGAACTTCGACATAGCCCTCGAACGAGCCGGCCGGTGCGCCCACGCGGGACGAAACCGCCCGCGCAAACAATGGAACCGCTTGCATCGTGGAAACCAATGCCGACGTCGTGCGTCGTTCTTGTTCCTCGCCGGTTCCGACGCCGATCACCGAGAAGAGTCGTGCAGGTTGCCAGGTCTCGGACTCGGCGTGCTTGAATTCGGGTAGTGGAGCCTTCTTGGGCACGGGCTTCGCTGTACGAACCCCGCGCTGCCGTGCGGGCTTTGGTGGCGTCGTGGGTTCGGTGACTGGTGGATCGGATTCCGATATCGGTTGGGGTGTCTCCAGCTCAGGTGACGACGACTCCTCGACGGGGGCATCCTCGCTCACGTCGACTCCGAAGTCTTCGGCGAGCCCGGCGAGTCCTGAAGCCCAACCTTGGCCGATGGCGCGAAGTTTCCACTTCCCGTTGCGCCGATAGACCTGACCGAAGACGAAGGCGGTTTCGGTGGATGCGTCGGCGGTGACGTATTCGGCGATAGGAGAGCCGCCGGAATCGACCAGTTGGAGCGCAAGTTTGCCGAGGTCTCCGAAAGAGCCGGAGTCGACGCTGCCTACCAACGCGATCGCATCGACCTGTTCGGGTACAGCAGCGAGGTGGACGAGGAGGCGCTCGTGCGGGCCGGATTCGGCTTCGCGGCGGCCGAGATAGCGAACCGAGCCGTCAGCAGATTCCTGTTGGTTGTAGAAGACGAAGTCCGCGTCGGACCTGACTTTTCCGTCGGCACCCAGAAGCAATGCCGAGGCATCGACACCGAATTCCGTATTGTCCCAGGTGATCACGATGTCGATCTGATCGAGTTCGTCGGGGAGCTCGATGTTCTGGCCTTTGGACAGAAACTGGTCTTCCACGAATTTCCCCTCATCACTGTGCACAATCGGATTTCGCCTCTTGATTGTGCCGGGGTGGGTCGAGATTTGTGCGGTTTCGCATCCGCAGGGCAATTGTTCACCCGCAGGCTGAATTTGACGCGCGGCTGAACAATTGGCTGTGAATGCAGAGAGTTTCAATTCAGGCATAACAAACAAAACGCCCGCAACCAATTGGTCGCGGGCGTTTCGTGAAAAGAACGTCAGACAGTTGCCGGAGTGTTCTCGTCCAACTTCGGATCTTCGTTCGCGATTCGCTTGTTGCGAATGAGGCTGCTGATGAAAGCAGCGCCGATCAAGAAGACACCGACCAGGCCGGTGATGATCTCGTTGATGTGAACGCCGATGGACACCATCAAGATGACGGCCAGAGCGCCGATGGCCCAGTGCGCACCGTGCTCGAGGTAGACGTAATCGGAGAGCGTGCCCTTGCGGACCAGGAAGACCGTGATGGAACGGACGAACATCGCGCCGACGAAGCCGAGGCCGAGGGCGATGATGATCGGGTCTGCTGTGATGGCGAATGCGCCGATGACGCCGTCGAAGGAGAAGGACGCGTCGAGGACCTCGAGGTAGAGGAACAGGAAGAAGCCGGCCTTACCGGTCGCTTTCGCGAGCTGCGTGGGGCCGCCGGACTTGGCGGTTTCTTCCTCTTCGCCTTCTTCCGGCAGATTGAACAGTTCACCCAATCCGTTGACCGCGATGTAGGTGATCATGCCCAGAACGCCCGAGATCATGACGGTGGAGACCTTGTCGTCAGCAGCGAGGAAAGAACCACTGAGAACCAGGACGATGCCGGCCACGACGACGGAGAGCTGATCGAGCTTGCCGATGCGAGCGAGCGGCTTCTCCAGCCAAGACAGCCAGGTGATCTCACGCTCTTCGAAGATGAATCCGAGGAAGAGCATCAGCAGGAACATGCCACCGAAGGCAGCGATCTGCGGGTGAGCGTCGGTGAGGATGGTTTCGTAGCTCGGCTCGCCGTTGGCGAAGTACGCGGCGTCGTCCGCAGGCGGGTTCAGTGCGAGGTCGAGTGCAGCTACGGGTCCGAGACCGGATGCAGCCCAGACGATCACGAGCGGGAACACCAGACGCATACCGAAGACGGCGATGATGACGCCGATGGTGAGGAAGATCTTCTGCCAGAATTCACTCATTCTTTGCAGAACAGTGGCGTTGATGACGGCGTTGTCGAAGGAAAGCGAGATTTCCAGAATCGACAGGATGATGACGAGGAACAGTGCCTCGGGTCCGCCGTAGATGAACGCAACGATCATCGCGAGGATCGAAATTGCGATGGATAAACCGAATATTCGCAGTACCACGGAGCGTGGCCCTTTCTAGTTGGTCAATGCAGAGTGGTTACTGCAAGCGGTCTCTCACCGCATCCGAACGTGAAAACGGGGAGGGTTCCACAGACTACTGCGGAACCTTCCCCGAGTCAGCTCGTCGAGAGCGAAGATCAGACGTTGACGCCGTAATCGCGCGCGATGCCCGCGAGGCCGGACGCGTAGCCCTGGCCGATTGCGCGGAACTTCCACTCTGCACCGTTGCGGTACAGCTCACCGAAGACCATGGCGGTCTCGGTGGAAGCGTCCTCGGAGAGGTCGTAACGAGCGAGCTCGTTGCCGTTCGACTTGTCGACGACGCGGATGTACGCGTTGCGGACCTGGCCGAAGGACTGCGAGCGAGCTTCTGCGTCGTAGATCGAAACGGGGAAGACAACGCTCTCGACCTCGGCAGGAACCGCTGCGAGGTTCACGTCGATCTGCTCGTCGTCGCCTTCGCCTTCGCCGTCCGTGTTGTCACCCTTGTGCTCGATCGAGCCGTCGGGCGAACGGAGGTTGTTGAAGAAGATGAAGTGCTGGTCGGAGAGGACCTTCTTGTTCGAGCCTGCGCCGATTGCGCTGGCGTCGAGGTCGAAAGCAGCTCCGGTGGTGGAACGTGCGTCCCAGCCCAGGCCGACGACCACTGCAGTCAGGTTCGGGGCCTCCTTCGTGAGAGAGACATTGCCGCCTTTGGTCAAGCTGACGCCCATTCAGGGGTCCTTTCAAGAGGAGAGACAAGGCCCACTACGACGCGAAGTCGTCTTGGGAGTGTGTTTACCTCCACCACCCTAACCGCAGTTCCGGTGTGTTCGCCGTAACAGCAGAATTACGAACCGAGAAGCGAAGTGCTGGACCCGTAGGATTCAATCGTGGTGGGAAGATGGTCGGAGCGCTTCAATCGGGGGGCAAGAGTGGGGGAGTCGGTCAGTCGTGCGCGGGAGGCGCAGACGGCCATGGTTTCGGCGTTCCTCGACATGGACAAGCGGCAGACCATCGCGTCGGCAGCAGTCGACGCTTCCGCCGAGCTGTACCCCGAGCGAGGGCTGCGCGCTGCGTGGGAACCCGTTCGGGATCGGTGCTTCCAGGCTGCGTCGGACTACCTCGACACATCCGAGCGCTATGGCAACGATCAGGTACTCCACCAGAACCCGAACGGTGCTCGGGCGGCGTTCGAAAAGTCGGTAGCCGAACTCGTCGAGGCGGCAAAGGGCGTCGACGCCTTCTACAACGGGCATCGTGCGCACCTCGAGCAGGCGACGGTCACGATGTCCGCCATTCCCGTCCTCGGCCAGCAGGCCCGAACCCTGGCGAACGCCGTCCGGGAAAAACTGGCTGCCACCGATCAGCGCTATCGCGAGTACCCGTCGGTGGTGACGGCCTCCGAACACCTCGACGACGCGGTTGCAGCGCTCGACAATGCGCGCTCATCCGGTCGCGCCGACGCAGTCCGCACGCGGGCCGAGAGTGTCCGCGAAGCGGTATCGGCGCTCGAGGAAGCATTGGCAGAAGCCCCGTCGACCCAGCACCGTGCCGAGATGACGATTTCCTCGGTCTCGACCAGGTTGTCGGCAGTGCGCACTCGAGTGGACCGCCTGGATCCGGCGTACTCCGCATTGCTGCGCGAGTTCAACGCCGCGAGTTCTGCTGACCTCGTCGACAACAGCAGTCGCAGCCGAGCGCATATCGATCAGGCCGACATCGATCTCAAGGAAGCGAAGCAGTCGCTGGCTGCGGGAAACCCCGAACATGCACTGGCTTTGATGGCCGAAGCCCGCGTGCACCTCGCCGACGCCGAAGCGTGTGCCGACGCCGTGACGGACCGTCTCGCTACTCTGCGTGCAGTCCGGGCAGATCCGAGCCAAAAGGAACGTGAGGTTCGTTTCCGGCTGAAAGACGCCCAGATGTTCGCTGTTAACCAAGGGTTGGTGGCGGAGTGGGGCTCTGTACTCGATGCTCAACTAGCAAGGATCGAGCGAGCGAGTGCGTCACTGTCGGGAACTCATCCGGACTACTGGTCGTATGTATTACAGCTGGACTCGGTATCGACGTTCATCACCGAAGTTGTCGAGAAGATGCGGGCGCGAGCCGGCAAAAACTGAATGGTCGGGCCGATCGGGGGATCGGAGTTGCCCGACGCGTTGTCACAGGGGGTCGTTTCATGGACTTGATTGCGGTTACAGAGAGAAGAGAAATGCAGCACTTTCAACATCTCGAGGATGACGTGCGGGAGCAACTGTTCCTGCATGCGCCTCGATCGTTCGCGGATTCCGACGAGAGGGATCTGCTCGCGATTGCTCTGGGTGCAACTCTCTACGTTCCTGCCACCCGGGCCGGGTTGGCCGACATCGTGTCCAAGCGTGCGTCCGAGGGCGTCAGCTCGATGGTGCTCGATCTCGAGGATGCCGTCGCCGATCACGAGGTCGAATCGGCGCGAGCGAACGCGGTCGAAGCTCTCGACAAGATCGCGTCCACCGACGCCGTCGGCATGCTGCTGTTCGTGCGGGTTCGTGAAGTCGCGGACATCCACAAGGTCGCCGCGTCGTTGACCGAGGGGCGCGCCGCGCTCACCGGGTTCGTAATCCCCAAGTTCGGCAGCGAGTCCGGCCCCGTGTTTCTCGACGCCGTCGCGGACGCATCCGAACTGCTGGGTAAGCATCTCTACGCGATGCCGGTACTCGAATCACCCGCGCTGGTGCACCGCGATACGCGTGATCTCGAATTGCGCACCATCAGTGGGATTCTCGGGCAGCACCGCGATCGCATCCTTGCCGTCCGCATCGGCGCCACCGACATGTGCAGCACCTTCGGCATCCGTCGTGACCGCGATCTGACCATCTACGACGTGCGCGTGGTGGTCGACGTCATCGCCGACATCGTCAACTATCTCGGGCGCGCGGACGGTTCGGGTTTTGTCATCACCGGGCCCGTGTGGGAGTACTTCGCCGATCACGAACGCATGTTCCGGCCGATGCTGCGCGCCACCCCGTTCGAGGAACACGACGCCGTCCGGTTCCGTCAGCATCTCGTCAGCCGCGACCTCGACGGTCTGCTCCGTGAGATCGCGCTGGACCGAGCCAACGGAATCCAGGGCAAGACGGTCATCCACCCGTCGCACGTCGCAGCGGTCAATGCACTGTCCGCTGTCACGCACGAGGAATATCACGATGCCCTCGACATTCTCGGTGCCGACGCCGGGGGAGTTCAGGCGTCCGGCTACCGGAACAAGATGAACGAGATGAAGCCGCACCGCAATTGGGCCCATCAGACTGCGCTCCGAGCTCACGTGTTCGGTGTGACCAACAAGGGAATCACGTTCGTCGAGTTGCTGACGGCGTTGGTCGATCGATGACAGAGCTTGTCCAGTCCAAGGACGTTCCCTGGGCTACAGCAGAATTCGGCTTGGACCTCGTTCACGGTGATTCGTCACTCGGGCATTCGGTGCCCGATCTGGTGATCCCGGGACTTCGGCGGAATCCGCGTCGCGCTCATCTGCTGGTGTCCACCGTGCTGGGAAAGCACGTGCCCACCGAGCCGTCCGTGGTCATCGGCGCTGCCGACGACCTCGGCGATCTGGTGCGGACCACCCTCGGTGAGGGTGTCGACGTCGTCGTTCTCGGGTTTGCCGAAACCGCAACAGGTTTGGGCCACTGCGTCGCAGCTCGCCTGCACGCTCACTGCTACCTGCACTCCACGCGCCGAGACGTACCAGGGGCTACGACGCTCGCCGGATTCGAGGAGGGGCACTCGCACGCCACGAGCCATCTGATGCAGCCGACGTCCGCCGAACTGTTCGAGAACGACCTGCCTCTGGTCCTCGTCGACGACGAGATCTCCACCGGCGCCACCGCGATCGATGCCATCCGGGCGCTGCACGGGCAATGCCCGCGAAGCCGCTACGTCGTGGCCTCGCTGGTGGACATGAGAACCGAGGAACACCGAGTCGCCGGCGAAGCCGCGGCGGCAGAGTTGAATGCACGAATCGACTACGTCTCTCTCGCTTCGGGTTCGACGGTCCTGCCCGACGGCCTGACCGAGCGCGTCACGGCGCTGGATGCTCCGGATCTCAATCCGATCGGTGATCGCCGCGGCACGCTGTCTCAGATGGATCTGCCGTGGCCGGCACATGTCCCCGACGGTGGCAGGCACGGCTTTCTCGATGGCGACACCGCGGCATTCGAGTCAGCCGTCGAGGCAGCGGTGTCCATTCTCGGATCGTCGATCGACGCGTCGCGTGCTGTGATCGTGATCGGTCACGAGGAGTTGATGTACCTGCCACTGCGCATCGCTGCGGGCTTGGAAAGCTCTGGGCGAGCAGTTCGTTACCAGACCACAACTCGCTCACCCGCGTACGTCGTCGACGTGCCGGGATACCCGCTGCGTCGCGGGTTCACCTTTCCGGCACCCGAACTGGGTGAGAACGACCCTCGATACGTCTACAACGCGCAGTGGCCTGATGCGGCGGTCGACGCGCTTGCGTTGCTGGTCATCGACGAGCCCGCCGACACCGATCGGTTGACGGCGATGGACGGAGTGGTCGAGGTGTTGCGGAACTCCGGCACCGACGTCCTGGTCGCCACCGTTCGCGGGGCCGATCCGTCGGCGCTGCGAGATTCCAGAGCAGGGAGCTCGTCATGAACGAACCATTGGTCGGGCCCGAATTCGGTTCGTACGCGCCGGGCGAAGTGAAGTGGCTGCTCAAGGATCTCTCGCACGTGGATCTCGAAGCGGATGTATCCGTGCGCGAGAAGCGTATTCAGTCGGGTGAGGCGCACTAT
This sequence comes from Rhodococcus sp. EPR-134, assembly GCF_001647205.1. NCBI lineage: Bacteria > Bacillati > Actinomycetota > Actinomycetes > Mycobacteriales > Nocardiaceae > Rhodococcus > Rhodococcus sp. EPR-134. Next base: position 4,712 of record NZ_LVCT01000011.1, on the reverse strand, counting down.
GCCGAGTCTCTCCCCATCGAGTACCAACCCGATCAGGCATACCGGGATCTTTTCGAGACGGTGCTCGCCGAGAGCGCTCCACGGTTGGCGCGCGCTGTCGGGACCGTGATGGACCTGGTCTTGGCCGAGCGGGGGAGTGACATCACGCTGGTCTCACTCGCCCGGGCCGGAACACCGATCGGGATTCTGATGCGGCGCTGGGCCCAGCAGACCCGCGGGTTGACGTTGCCGCACTATGCGGTGTCCATCGTCCGTGGCAAAGGAATCGATTCCGTCGCACTCGATTATCTTGCGCACCATCACGACTCGGAGAACGTCGTCTTCGTCGACGGCTGGACGGGCAAGGGCGCCATCGCCCGCGAACTCGACGCAGCGTTGACGGAGTACCACGAGGCAGGCGGAGCGAAGTTCGACTCCGATCTGGCTGTTCTCGCCGACCCCGGACACTGCGTGCGAACGTACGGGACCCGTGACGACTTCCTGATCGCGTCGGCGTGCCTCAATTCGACGGTGTCCGGCTTGGTCTCACGAACTGTCCTCAACGACACCCTCATCGGGCCCGGCGATTTCCACGGCGCCAAGTTCTACGCCGACCTCGCCGACGTCGACGTTTCCAACAGGTTGCTCGACGTGGTCTCGGCCGAGTTCGATTCGGTTCGCGGCGACGCAGCGGATTCTCTTGCTGCAGTGCTCGATTCCGATCGGACGCCGACCTGGGCCGGTTGGGAGTCGGTGGAGAAGGTGCAGGCCGAGTACGGGATCTCGACGGTCAACTTCGTCAAACCCGGTGTCGGAGAAACAACCAGGGTGCTGCTGCGCCGGCTTCCCTGGAAGGTTCTGGTGCGCGAACTCGAAGCCCCGGAGCACGCACACATCCGGTTGTTGGCACAGGCCCGTGGGGTCCCGGTCGAGGTCGTCCCGGATCTCGCCTACTCGTGTGTCGGCCTGATCAAGGACATCACGTGAGCCGTGTGGACACCGCTGCGTCCCAGGTCCTGATCGCCACGGATCTGGACCGCACGATGATCTATTCGCAGGCCGCGATCGGCGGCGATCCCAGTGGCTCCGACCTGGATTCGGCACCGAGCCCGCTGTGCGTCGAGTACTACAACGGCGGTCCGCTCTCGCACATGAGCGTCGAATCGATCGAACTGCTGACCGCGCTCAGCTCGCGGGTTCCGGTGATTCCGACGACGACCAGGACCATTGCGCAGTTCCAGCGGATCGATCTTCCCGGCGGACCGTGGAAGTACGCGATCACGAGCAACGGCGGAAACATCCTCGTAGACGGCGAGGCCGATCGCGACTGGCGAAACGAGATCGACCGTTCGACCCGTAAGTCCGGCGCCGAGTTGCCGCAGGTTCAGGCGGAACTGGAATCGCGGATCGACTCGAGTTGGGTCAGCTCCATTCGTGTTGCCGACGACCTGTTTCCATACCTGGTCGTCGATCTGGCCGTGATGCCGAGTGATTTCGAAACCGAATGGAATGGGTGGTGCGTGACGCGGGGCTGGAACGTCTCGCGTCAAGGCCGCAAGATCTCCACGATGCCCGACGCGGTCTCGAAGTCACGAGCGCTGGCAGAGGTGCGCCGCAGACTGGTCGAGTCGGGTGATCTGGATCAGTCCGCCGTCGTGATCTCGGCTGGTGACGGCGCATTGGATGCGGACATGCTCGAATACTCCGATTTCGCGATCAGGCCCAGGCACGGTGAGCTGGAAGAACTGAATTGGCAACGGCCGACCGTTACTGTGACAGAAAGGTCCGGTATCGCAGCGAGCGCGGAGATCTTGCGGTGGTTCTCTTCCGCGCTCGGGTAATACACGCTCTCTATGAAGGGGATTTAGTTGTCTGTATCGCTTGCCAAAGGGCAGAACGGCCCGCTGGACGTCTCGGATGTAGTTGTCTCGGTTCAGCTGGCTGCGGCCGCTGACCTGTCTGCACTCCTCGTGACGAGCAACGGAAAAGTTCGTTCCGACGCCGACTTCGTCTTCTTCAACCAGCCGACCGGACCCGGCGTGCAATTGGTACCCAACCCGGGTGGCATTGCCTCACTCCGAGTCTCACTCGCCGGCGTACCCGCCGATATCGAGCAGGTTCGCGCCGTCATCACGCTCGACGACGCTTCGTCGAACTTCGGGCGCACTGCTGCACCGACCGCTCGGGTCTCCGATGCGGCCGGGAACGTGTTGTACGAGTACGTGATCGACGGCCTCACCACCGAGTCCATCGTCATCGCGCTCGAGGTGTACCGACGGCAGGGTGCGTGGAAGGTGCGCGCCGTCGGCCAGGGGTACGCGGGTGGATTTGCCGCGCTGGTCACCGATCACGGTGTGTCGGTCGACGATGCGCCCGCGCCGCCGCCGCCCACTCCGGTCGCGGCTCCGGCGCCGATCACCCCGCCCTCGTCCGTCGCTCCTACACCGCCGGCGTACAACCAGCCGCAGCAGCAGCCTTCGTACAACGCGCCGCCGGTTCCGCCGGCCCCGCCCGCGTACAACCAGCCGCCTGCCTACAACCAGGGACCGACGCCGCCGGCCTACCCGCCGGCGCAGCAGCCTGCGTACAACCAGCAGCCGACGTACAACCAGCAGCCGACGTACAACCAGGCACCCCCGGCGCCTCCCGTGCAGAACCAGCCGCCGGCGCAGCAGCCCGAGGTGAGCCTGGTCAAGGGACGCCCCGTCAGCCTGACCAAGGGCCAGAAGGTCACACTCCGCAAGGAGGGCGGCGTCGCGCTCACCATGATCCAGATGGGTCTGGGTTGGGATCCGATCAAGAAGAGCGGCCTGTTCGGAAGCCGTACCGCCGACGTCGACCTCGACGCTTCGGCACTCCTGTACGCCGACGGCAACCTCGTCGACGTCTGCTACTACGGTCAGTTGACGTCCAAGGACGGCTCGGTCCGTCACATGGGTGACAACCTGACCGGCGACGGAGACGGCGACGACGAGGTCATGCTCGTCGATCTGCAGCGGGTCCCGGCTCACGTGACCACCGTGATCTTCACCGTGACCTCGTACCGCGGACACACGTTCGAGCAGGTCTCCAACGCTTTCTGCCGTCTCGTGGACAGCACCACCAACTCCGAGCTCGCTCGATACACGCTCCAGGGCGGCATGGCTTTCACCGGAATGGTGATGGCAAAGGTATACCGCGTGAACGGTGAATGGAAGCTGCAGGCCATCGGTGAAGGTATCCAGGCCAAGCACGCAGGAGAAGCTGCGCCGCAGCTGGGCCGTTTCCTCACTGCTTGAGTCGAGACTGCATAGTCGAGATGAATCCGGTTCGGCGGTAGGTGATTTCGGTCGCCGTCCGTCGAACCGGACATCGTTTCCCCTCTGTGCGTTAACCTCATGCGGCATGTCGAGCCGTCAGTCGAGCGGCCGTGCGCGAGAGGACTTGGCACAGTAGATGATCATTCGAGGGAAACTTCTCGGTCGGGCGGCGGCCGTCGCAGGCGTTGTGCTGGCGCTCGTGAGCACCGGAATCGCGCAGGCTTCGGTGCCCCAGTCGGAAACTCGGTCAGGAGTATCCGGCACCGGGATCAAGTACGTCGCCCTCGGTGACTCCCGTGCCTCCGGTCCAAGGCTGGAACCGATGTACCCCGACGCCTGTTCGCGTTCGTACGAGAACTTCGCGGGCAAGATCTCTCGGGCACTCGAGGTCGCGGAGTTCACCGACGTCTCTTGCAGCGCGGCACGCGCCGAGAACATCATCGACACTCCACAGCTGATTCCGAACTACTGGCCTGTCCAACTCGATGCCGTTCACCCGGACACCGACCTGATCACCATCTCGATCGGCGGCAACGACTCCAACAGCATCTTCCTCGGTCCCCTGTGCGTCGCTCCGGGGCCAGGAACCGATCGTGGATGCCGGTACGACCCGCTCGCGAATTCCGTCGCCCAATCCGGAATCGACCGGGCTGCCGGAGAATTGGATCGCATCCTGACTGCGGTCACGCAGCGCGCGCCTAACGCTCGCATCTACCTGATCGGAGAGGGCGGCATGATCTCCTCTCGCGGATGCTGGCCGAACATTCCGTTCTCAGACGCCGACGCATCCTGGTTCATGGACTACTTCGCTCGCTACAACACGAAGTTCGACGAGGTCGCCCACGCCCACGGTGTGCGCACTGTCGACATTGCGGCGGCGAGCATCGCCGGCGGGCACGACGCATGTGCGAGTGCAGATCAGCGTTGGTTCGAAGGCCTGTTCTCGGAGTCGACGGCGCAACGCTTGCACTTCACGGACGCTGGGATGACCGCGGTGGCCGATCTAGTGGTGGCGGACGTGCAAGGCTGACCGAGAGAGCCCGGTCATGGCATAGTTCGCTGCTGTGGGTATGACTTTTGTTCCCGGACAGAACGCGCCGCTGCAGGCGCCCGTGGTGACGTTTCGAGCCGAGAGCCAGACGCCGTTCGACGTGTCGGCGCTGGTAGCGGACGCGAACCTGCGGGCATTGACGTCCGCGGACTTCGTGTTCTACAACCAACCATCCACCGCTGGAGTGCAACTCGACGAGAGTGGCATCCGGATGGAACTCGATCGACTTCACCCCGATGCGGCAGCGGTGTTGTGCATCGTCAGCGTGGATCCGGCAGCGACGGCCGCGGGCGCCTTTCGCACGGCCGGGCTCTCCGCCACCCTGAGCGATCAATCCGGTTCGGTCCTGGCCGAATTCGCGATCCCCACCGCAGGTACCGAGA
>NZ_LVCT01000010.1:0-8021 GCF_001647205.1 Rhodococcus sp. EPR-134 | reverse complement strand
TCTCGGTGCACGGCGTCGAGGTGGACGACGAGCCGGCACAACCAGCCCCGACAGCCGCGCCCGCGTGGGACTCCGCGGTGGAGCCGTTGGAGGTGGGCCGCGGCCTCGAGCGCGCGTGGATGATCTTCGAGGATGCCTCACGATCTGCCGCTTCCTTCGTCTCCAGCAGCGAGTACGCGCTTGCCCGTTTGGACGAAGATCTGACCGCTGCCGTCGCAGATCCGTCGTTGCGGAACTCGGCAGCGGGAGTGGCGGCGCGCGATGCCGCACAGAAGCGTCACGACGACCTCGTCTCACTCGCGCGGGACAATCACGCCCGCGACAGCGCTCAGCTTGCGCACGAACTCGGCGTGATCGACGGCGTGCTCCCACGGTCGATGGCGTCGTGGAAGTCGGTATCCTGGGCGGGTACAACCGATCCGGCCCAGATCACAGCCGTCAGCGACGGAATGCGTCTGGGTGAGCTGTCGGCTCCGGACCGCGGCACGCTCACCGTTCCCTACTGCGTCCCGCTCCCACTGCGTCGGCCCATCTGGGTGGACAGTACGTCGAGCAAAGCAGCGCTCGGTCTGATCAGTGCCGTCACCGTGCGCGTCATGGCAGCAGGCCCGATGCCGCTACTCGACGTCGTCGACCTGACCGGCTCGCTCACGCCACTGACCGACCGACTGGCACCGATGCTCGCGGGGCCGGTCATCACCACTCCCTCCGAGATCTCAGCGCGTCTGCGGGCACTCGCCGAAGCCGTCGACATGGGCGAACTCGCGCGAATGAGTGGCGTCGCAGATGGCCCGAGTTCCCTACGACTGTTGATCCTCAGCGATTTCCCGCACGGATATTCCGCCGAAGACGCACAGACCATCATGTTCCTCTCCGAACGCGGACCGGGAATCGGTTTGTCGATACTGATTGTCGGAGAGGACGAGTCGAACTTCGCGGAAGAATCCGTCGCCGCGCTGTCCGAGGGGTGCCAACATCTTTCGGCAGCAGGGCAGACGGAGGTTCACGATCCGTGGACCCGCACGCAATGGCACTTCACCCCGGACGTGCTCGACCCGATCTCCGAGTCGCGAATTCTGGCAGTGTTCGACCGCACCTAGCGGCCGATGGCGGATTGCCGAGCACACAGGCAGAGTGGTGGTACGACCACGCGCGGTGTGTGGCGGCAATACTCGAGGAGACTCATGGCATTCTGGGATCAGTTGAAGGCTAAGGCTCAGGAGATGAACGGCCAGCTCAAGACAAAGACCAGCCAGTTCCAGAACAAGGAATTCAAGAACGCGAGCATGGCAATGTGCGCGTTGATCGCCGCCGCAGACGGTTCGATCGATCCGTCGGAGCGTCAGAAGACCGCCGCGCTGATCATGAGCAACGAGTCGCTCGCGGTCTTCCCGCCGGACGAGCTTCGTGAGCAGTTCGACTGGTACTGCAGCAAGCTGTCCTCGGACTACGAGTTCGGCAAGGTCGAGGCAACCGCGACCATCGCCAAGCTCAAGTCGAAGCAGGATCAGGCCCGCGCGGTCATCCAGATCGGCATCATCATCGGCGGCGCGGACGGCAACTTCGACGAGCACGAGCGCGGCGTCGTACGCGACATGTGTTTTGCAGTCGGAATTTCTCCGGCCGAGTTCGATCTCTGATCGATTCAGAGCATGAAAGCGGGTGCGGCGCGAAAGCGCTGCACCCGCTTTTCTTTTCAGTACTCGGGATAGCCGTCCTCGGGTCCCAGCATGCGCTCGATCCTCGTCCGCGTGATCTTGGCGAGCTCGTCGACGCAGACCTTGCGCTCGACGGACCGTTCGTTGGACATGCGCTGGCCGATGTTCTCGAGCAGGTCGTCGGCGTCGTGGCCGTGCGAACACCACAGATACCGGAAGCCGAAGTTCCGCTCGTACTCCTCGCCGGCGCGATAGATGGTTGCCATGACGGCGTCGTCCGGAACCCAGATCGAGCATTGCTCGAGGTGGGACGGCACGCTGTTCTTGCGCACGCCTACGGGTGGATGGCATTGCAGGGCGCGTTCGACGTCCTCGTCCGAGAGGTTGAGAATCGCGTCCTCGGCGCGCGAGAGGATCTCCGCGTGGTCGGCGAACGGACGTCCGTCGCTGACCCACCCGGCCCACGTCAGCGAGCAGCAGCACTCGAACAATGCGTGAACTGCCTTCTGCCGCGGTAGTTCGTTGAAGCGCTCCAACCCGATCGATTGATGTAGCAGCATGTGACCTCCCGGCCCGTTGTGCCTTCAGGCGCGCTCGACATGCCGCGCGGTAACCAGATGCGCGACCATATCGATAATTCACTGCTTCAACTGGGAAAGGAAGGTTTGCTCCCCGAGTTTTCAGGTTCTTAACGCGGCGTAACGAGCTGACCGACACGGTCTCCACCCGACAAGGTTCGCTGACGAAGCCGACTCAACCGGGCGCCGATGACCACAGGAGATGGCGAGCAATCTGTCCCGAAAAGAGGCCAATCAACGTTGCGTCTGATGCAACTTCACGGAGATCGGTTGGCGATCCCGCCGTCTCCGAAAGGCGACCAGCGGCTTGACAGGGTCGGCTCTCGTTTGAGGCTCTCGGCGTCGGCCCCTGCAATGGGCCGGGAGTGTGTCTCGTTCGCTGGCAGTCGTGGAGGCTCCGCGCGAGTTCGCGGTTGGCTCGATTTTGTATCGGGCCGTAGATGTCATATCAAGAATCTATGAGGTCGAGGGTGGATACGGTGGGCGAGCGGAGGGGGATGTGGATCGTCGCCGCATTGTCGATACTTGCTCTGGCAGCACTCATCTGCGCGGTGGTGACGTTCAGCATTGCTGTGCAGTCGATCTCCGGTGGTATGGGTCCTGCTGTCGAAGCGAGGGTGCTGGACGTGGAGGACGGTGCCACGCTGGGCCGTTGTGTGCATCCGCGCACCTATACGGTGGGATGGGCGCAGGACGAGGTGGACCACATCGAATCGTTCGTCGAGTGCTCCAGCGCGCACGAATACGCTGTGGGGCAGACGGTCAGGTTGTGGCGGGGTTCGAGTGGTCACTTGGTCGGATCGAGTCCGACGCTGATCGTGGCTTTGAGCAGTTCGCTGTCATTGGTGACGGGAGCGTTGGCGGTTTTCTCCGGGCGGAAGGCAGTTCGGGCGTGGCCGGCTCGACGGAAGGGGCGTAGTGATGTGGGGACGTTGAACATGTGAGTCCGAATGGCGGTGGCAGGGAAACCGGAATTTCACGTAACCGTCCTCGCGGCTACGCCATTCGAACGCAAGTAGCTCGGCGATTCTTTTTGTGGGGCGACGCAAGCGCTCGCGGCCTCGGAAGTAGCTCGTAGACGTCACGATCTTCCACAGTTTATCTGCGCCGTTGGTGTGTGAACGGCGAACTCTCCATGAGGTGCCGTGACTCACTCAGAGGTTTTCGTCCTGGACGACGGGTATTGATTGTTCGATGTAGTCGGCGTCGGGCGTCGCGTCGACGGCTGCGGGTACGCGGTCGTTTTCCATGGCGGTGGTCCTTACTGTGCGGTGTGTCCTTCTGGCTGTGCGGATTTCAGTGTTGTTTGCGCGTTGTCGCGGCGTAGTGCTGCGGTGATGTCCTCGAGTTCGAGGACCCGCCTGATGCCGACGAGGTTGATGCCGCCGGCGATGGGTTGTTGCTCACCAGGCTCGCGGCGGGCACCCTCGAAGCTGCAGCGCCGGCCCCGCCGATCATGTTGCCTCGCTACTCGTATCGGGTTCCGGTGATGCGGCCTCGAGCCACTCAACGCTCCCCTCCGTTGCAATTGAAGTGAAGGAACACTGCGCGATTCGAATACTGCACGGCCCGTCGACCTCCCCGGTTGTCACTGATCCGGAGCAACAACGCATTCGAGGAGGCTTCAGATGATTGCTGGGGTGGGATTCGGTGGCTTCCATTGCCGTGGGAATGGCGGATAGCGCTCTCCTAGGTGACTCCATGCGAGCTCAAGCGGAACGCAGTTTTACTGACGCCCTGGTGAACACTTCGGCAGCCATGAAGCTCTTACGTCGACTGCTCAAAGGCCTGGAGTTGTGCTGAGTGTGATGGTCACCGACAGACTGGCCAGCTACAGATTGGATGCCCGTATCTCTGTCAGCTGCTGAAACCGCAGGCGTCTATGTCACGCGAGCGATCCCTCGAGCAGATCGACGAGAGCATCGGTATGGGTTAGTTGCGGATGGTGCCCGGCACCCGGCAGCGAGATCAGTTTGATGTTCGGAAGTGACTCGAGCTGCGCAACCGCGGCCGGGTCGATTGGGTCTTTGCTTCCTGTGATGATGCGGACCGGGCCACTGAATCGCCTAAGCGCTTCTTGGAGTGCAGCACGCCACCGCTTCGATCCCGCACGGGCGAGATGCTCGGCCACGCTCTTGGAACTGCTTCGCTCGAGGTCACTGAGACTGGAAACGAGAGAATCCGCGCTCGCTTCTGATCCGGTCAGTTTGCGTGAGAGCCGTGCCGGGTCTGCGTGTCGCAAGTAGGCGCGTACGAGCGGCTTCAGTCTGGCCGAGGAACCCATCGGGGCCTGGAGGAAGAACGGTGCGATCAACGTGAGGGACTTCACCTGCGCCGGGAACCGGTCAGCCGCAACTACTGCAGCAGCCGCACCGATGGAGTGGCCGACGAGGTCAGCAGGTTCAGCAGCTACTACCGCCGGCAGCCACTCATCCCAGTCCTGAACGCCGGCCCCGCTACTGAGGCCGAGGCCGGGCAAGTCGACGACCCGCCCCTCGATGCCGGCAGCTACCTCTGCCCACGTGTCCGCGTTCACGGGCATGCCGGGAAGAATCACCCGACTCGATCCTCGTACGCCGAGCTCAAATGTCCTCAGGCCGCCGACGTCGACGAATCGACGGTCGGCGGACATGACGGCACCAAACCGACGCGCTGCCAGGTAGTCGGCCCACCGTTCGAGGGACACCAGCACGTCGGGCATCAGGATCCCGTGTCTGTCGGCGAACTCGACGGCGGACTCTGTCGGATAGCGGTCGGCGGACATGAAGGTGAGAGTCTCGGGATCGGCCTTGGTGATCTGCTGCGGGAGCCGCTTGATGACGCCGATCGGAATCCTGACCCGCGGGACCTTCGCACCGAGATGCCGACCGACGTGTGTGAGCAGGTCCGCTAGCGGTGGGGTGTCGTCGTGGAGAACCCAGTAGGCCATGCCCTCAGCAGCGGGATCGACCGCAGCTGCCGTCATGAAGGCCGCCAGATAGTCGACCGTGACGATCGGGAGAAACGTCGATTCGTTTCCAGGCAACGCTGCTGCGGTGCCGTTCCAAATCTGCTCGACTGTGCTGGCCAGCCCGATGTGCTGGTCGGATTCCCCGGTGGCGCTGTCGCCGATCACGCTGGACGGATTGACAATGGTCCAGGGAACTCCGTGCTTGAGGGCTCGGGCCTGGAAGATTGCGTCGGATTCCACTTTTGACGCTTCGTAGGCGCCAAGGTCCTTGTAAACCGCGGTGCGGTGATCGTCGGGCCATGGAACCGTTGTGGGGTCTTGTCCGCCGACGCGGTAGCCCGACACATGGATCACGCGCTGCAGGTTGGGGAGGTCCTTGGCGAAGTCGATCAGCTTCTCGACGATGCCGACGTTCGCGCTGCGTGCCTCCTGGGCGGTCATTCCGAATCGGTAGGACCCGGCGCAGTTGTGGATCTCTGTGATGAAAGGGAACGCCGATGGGCCACCCGCGACGATTTCAGGAGCGTCGAAGTCGACGATCGTCGTGCTGATGCTCCGCGTCAGGCCATGCTCTCTGACCCATCGCTCGACACGGGCCCCGGACTCGGCGGTCCGAACTGCCGCCGTGACGTTCGTACCAGCCTCGGCGAGGGTCAGGACGAGGTGCCGACCGACCAGACCTGAGGCCCCGAAGACCAGGGCGTGACGGGAGACGTCGCGTGGAGTCATCGCGTTCCGCCAACGGTCTGGCAGCGCTGGTTGATGAGCTCCGCAACGATGTCAGCGGCCGAAATCAGGGGTTGCGTGTTTTGCGTAGCGCGAGAGACGATGACCGCCCCCTCGATTGTCGACACAACAACGGTCGCCAGGGATCGGGCCTCGTCGGGGACAACGCCGCTGGCCTCGAGAAACGCGGTTGTCAGGGCGATCCACGACTCAAAGGCAGCGGCGCACGCCTGCCGCAGACGCTCGTTCTCCGCGCCCATCTCCAGGGTGACGACAGAGACCGGGCAACCCCGCCGGAAGTTGCTCTCGCTGACGATGGTCGTCAGGGCCTCGATCGCGGCGCGTGCTGCCTCGGCCGCATCGACCCGGGAAATCGCGGCCTCTGCAATCAGCGTCCCGAATGCCTTCGTGGCGAGCTCAATCGCTGCGACGCCCAGGCCTTCCTTCCCGTCGGGGAAGTGGAAGTAGATCGACCCTTTCGGCGCTGCGGCGTGTTCGATCACGGCGTTCAGGCCCGTGCCGCTGTAGCCGCTGGTCTGGATGAGCTCGAGCATGGATTCTGCGAGCCGTGCCCTTGTCAGGTCTCCTTTGGATGCCATGAGCCAACAATAGACCGGTCTACATATTATTTTCAACCGAGAGAATGCGTCTACCAACCAGTCTCGTCGTGATCGACATGCGTGTGACCGCCGACGCCATCATCGGAGTGCCGGCGACCTAGGATCCGGCCAAGGCTTCGGGTCAGGTCCGCTTGCGGGTCGCGATCTCGTCGGAGAGCTGCTGAACGTGGGCGGCGTCCGCGTCCCGGGCAAGGGCGACGTAGTGGTCCATGACGGCCGGCCGGTAGCGCACGGGCAACGTCTGTCCTGGGGCGAGTCGTGTCAGCTCGGTGATCGTGAGGTCTTCGTCTGCGATACCGCGGAACAAGATGCCGTCGGAGGTCTCCACGTCGAACATCAGGACCACGCGTGGATTGCTGTTGACCTCCCGCCAGTCGACGAGAATGCCGAGCGCAAGCACCCCCGTCCGCAGTTCCGCATTGCGCTTGCGTGCATCACTGCTCATGAGCGGGTTCGGGGCGACGCCCGGAAAGTCGGGTCCGACGCCGAGTGATTCCCGACTCAGGTCAGGCCTGAGCTTCGACATCACATCGTCGAGCGTCATCTTTGAATCGTTGCGCTTCTTTTTCCAACCGAACATCCTGACCCCTCCATCACAGCGGCGCCGGAATCTCGGCCTGGAGCTTCGCTCTGATCGCGATTGTATGTCGCGGTCATTCTCGATCTCCGTCGCATCGTCCCGTCCACCTGCGGGTCGAAAGGCCTTTCAATCTGCACTCGCGCGTGCGGACAGACTTTTCGCTCACCAGTTGCACGCCAGTCCCTCTTGCCGGTGCAATTTCCGTTGTCAGAAGGCGAAATCCATGAAGGGGACCGAGATTGGCCCCCAGACACGAATGGAAGGTCGCCATGACGAACGACGCCCCTCACCATCGCGCCCGCATTGGTCGCCCGCCACCTCGGCCACCACAGCCCTGGATGCAGCGATGTTCGACAGCAATCGCGAGCGGGCTTGTGAGCGGTTAGTGGGAGTGGGCGTCAACCGACGTGGACGTGTGGCCGGCGGGACTGGTCGGGTTCGGCGCGGCGGAGGACCTCACGGGTCACGGGAGCTGTTTCGCCCTCACCGATGAACAGGAAGCGGAGCAGGTACATGATCGGGTTTCCCTCGGTCCACTCGAAGTAGACGTCGGGAATCACGCCGGTGATGTCTCTCGTCCGCAGGAGAACCGCCGCAATGGTGTTGGGGACGGCAGGGCTGTCGACCCAGAGAATCCGGTGCTCACCGCGCTGTCGGCCGTGGACGAGGAGGTCGGTGCTGAATTCGGAGGAGTCTGTGACGTTGACTTCGATGAAGATGATCGACTCCGCCTCCGGGATGTTGCTTTCGGCGCGCTGCCGCGATTCCTTCTGCCGATACTCGTCCTCGTCGAGACGGTCGACGTCGTGCGCCACCATCGCGAGGTAACCCTTCTCGGCTGCCTCGGCGATGAATTGCAGCGCGGTCTCGTCGAATTCGACGGAGGTTGCCCGTAGTTCGAAGGCTCGC
>NZ_LVCT01000009.1:0-569 GCF_001647205.1 Rhodococcus sp. EPR-134 | reverse complement strand
TCGTGTAGACGAACAAAACTGCGACAAAACTGAACCCCACGAACAGTTTTCGCTGACCGTGCTTACGAGCGGACAGTGCAACGGCGACGGTCGCCGACGAGATGAGCACGAGGACACCGGTTGCGTACGCGGAACTCTGAGCGTCGACACCGGCGTCGAAGTAGATCGTGACAGTGATGGCGATGACGCTGAACACGAGGACCAGCGGACGCACGGCGCGGGCCCACGACGGCGCCATGCCGTAGCGGGGGAGATACCTCGGAACAAGATTGAGCAACCCTGCCATTGCCGACGCACCGGCAAACCAGAGGATCAGGATCGTGCTGAGATCGTAGACAGTTCCGAAGATCTCACCCAGATAGTCGTGGGCCAGAAAGGCAAGCGCGCGACCGTTGGCAGCGCCTCCGGGTTGGAACTCGTTTTCTGGGATCAGGATGGTGGTGACCAGGCTCGACGTCAGCAGGAATCCGCTCATGATCAGCGCCGCAGTGGTGAGCAGGCGCCGTGCGCCTTTGATTCGGCCACGTGGATTCTGTTCGGTGTCGTGCGGATCGCCCTTGATCTGCGGC
>NZ_LVCT01000008.1:0-16355 GCF_001647205.1 Rhodococcus sp. EPR-134 | reverse complement strand
GGCGACCAATCCGACAGCGATACCGATCGCTTCGGTGAATCCGCGGAGGAAGACCGCAGCGAGGAGCGCGAGCAGAACCAGGGTGACGGCGACGGTGTGTCCGGAGAGAAAGGTTGGAGCAAAAGGGTTCTCGACGAGGTGCGCCGTGGCATCGGCAGCCGAGAGCGTCATGGTGATGAGGAAATCGGTGGCCGCGAAGCCGAGAAGCACGAGAACGAAGATCTTGCCGCGCCACTTGGGCAGCAGCTTCTCGAGCATGGCGATCGAACCCTCGCCGTGCGGACTCTCGCGAGCCACTCGCCGGTAGACCGGTAGAGCGCCGAAGAGTGTCAGCAGGATCAATACGACTGTCGCGATGGGAGCCAACGTGCCGGCCGCCAGTGCCGCGATACCGGGTTGGTAACCGAGAGTGGAGAAGTAATCGACACCCGTCAGGCACATCACCTTCCACCACGGGTGGCGCTTCTCCTTCTTCGGCGCCATCCGGTGGGGCCCCAGATGTCCGGCGGGTTCCTCGGTGATGTCCGCGAGCAGCCAGGCCTCGGTGCGTTGTTTCACAGACGGAGCCGTGTTTTCGGCCGGGACCTCGTTGTCGGCTGCGGTCACCACGGCGTCACGGCTTCAGATAAACATCGTTGAGCGTGACAGTCCGCAGGTTTCGGCTCCGGATGATGTCCACCAGTTGCGGATACACGTGGGTCACGGGCAGATAGTTGAGGTGCCCGATCACGATGGCCCCCGGATTGAAGTACTGGTTCGCCATTTGGAGGATGTACTCCTCGGTGATCAACGAAGAATCCGACAGTGACCCGTACCAGAGGGTGGGCACGGTGTAGCCGACGCTCGCGGCCACGGAATCGACTGTCGCGTTGTGCCTTCCGTACGGCGGCCGAAAGTACGGCGCCGCGTCCACGCCGTAGGTGTTGCGCAGGAACGTGCCGTTCTTCGTCAGCTCGTCTGCGATCTGCTGCTTCGACACGGACGTCAGATCCGGGTGCGAGTAGGTGTGATTGCCGAGCTGAATTTGTCCGCTCTCGACCAGCGGTCTGAGAAGTCCGGCGTTTTCGGTCCACGAGTTGTATTGCCCGTTGACGAAGTACGTCAAACGGATGCCGGTGTCTTTTGCGAACTGTGTGTAGAGGCGCACGACTTCGGAGCTGGCTCCATCGTCAACCGTCAGGGCAAACAGATCCCCACCGCCGGGTAACGCGGTCAACGATCCGCCGGCGGGCAGCGGCACCCGGGCAGACGGCGGTGGAGGCGGCAACAACGCAGGCGGGAGATTCGGAACAGCGGCAGGGTCTGCTGGCTCGTCGGCTGCGGCGACCGCCGTCCCGACCGAACGTGACGAACAAGCGGTTCCCATGGTCACCGCGGCGGTTCCGGTCAGAGTTGCTGCTGCGAGGGCACTGAGGAAGCGTCGGCGGTCCACAGGGCGGAGCCTAGAGCAGATTTGCCTAATTCGGACTTCATTCTCAGCGTTCTTTCAGCCAATGACCAGCCGTGTCCGGTATCGACAGGTTCTACTCAGGAACGGTGGATAGCGTGTCGGCCGTGGAACCGCGACCTCGACACTCGGCAACCAGGCACAGGCGTAGGCGTCAACCGCAGCGGTCGACGCTCTCGGTGGGGCGCAAGCTGGCGGCGGCGTCCCTGTCGACGACGATTCTGGTGGGCGTCGGAATCGGCTGGTACGTGCAGTCGGATCTCACGTCGGGGCTGTACCGATCGGACGCGCTCTCCGCCCTCGGTGACGACGCCGGCAGTTCGCTCGACGGGGATACCAACATCTTGTTGATCGGGCTCGACAGTCGTAAAGCGATGGACGGCAGCGACCTGCCGGCTGAGTTCGTCACCGACAAGCTGCATGCGGGGGACAGTGATGTGGGTGGATACAACACGAACACGCTTATCCTGCTCCATGTTCCGGGCGATGGCGGCAAGGCCAGTGCAGTGGCGATCCCACGCGACGACTACGTCGCGGTACCCGGCTACGGAATGGCCAAGATCAAGGAAGCGTACGGAATGGCGAAGGCTGATGCGGACGCCAAACTCGTAGCGGACGGTGTGACGGATCCTGCTGCACGAGAACAACAAGCGCGTGAAGTCGGAAGACGGTCGACACTGACCACCGTGCAGAATCTGCTCAAGGTTCCGATCGATCACTTTGCCGAAGTGAACCTGATGGGCTTCTACGACGTCGTCTCGGCTATCGGCCACGTTCAGGTGTGCCTCAACAATCCGGTGCAGGATGACTTCTCGGGCGCCAATTTCCCGGCCGGGGTTCAGACTCTCGATGCGTCACAGGCACTTTCGTTTGTCCGTCAACGCCACGGCCTGGACAACGGGGACTTGGATCGCACCCACCGGCAGCAGGCTTTCATCAGCGCGGTGATCGCCAACTTGAAGGGCTCCGGCGTCATCGGAAACATTCCGAAGATGACGGCGCTGGCCGACGTGGTGAAGAAGGACGTGGTGATCGATTCCGCCATGGATCCCGTCCGATTCGCTTCTCAGGCAAGCGCTCTCGCAGGTGGGAGCATCGACTTCTACACCCTGCCGATCGAGGGATACGAGACCGTCGACGGCCAGGACGTCAACATGGTCGATCCGGCGCGTCTGCGTAGTGAAGTGTCGCGGATCTTCGCGGGAGGTGACTCGGCATCTGCACCTGCGATGGACACTGCTGTCTCGACCGGGAACGAAGTTGTGGATATCCGCAACGGAACCGCGACGGACGGGTTGGGCGCCGCGTTGGCAGCGGTGACGAAAGCGTCGGGAGTCGAAGTCGGAGAGGTGAGCACCGCAGCTGCGACGGCAAAGTCGGTGGTCAGCTATGGAGTCGGCGCCAAAGCCGTCGCAGAGGCGCTGGCCGAGCAGTTGGGCGTGGCCGCAGTGCCTAACGAGCAGGCAGCGGCCGAATCAGTGTCTGTACTGATCGGTGAGGACAATGCGCAGACCGTGTTCTCGGCCGCTCCGGCGCAGTCGGACTCGTCGGTATCCGCCGGCACCGTTCCCGATACGGGAGCGCAGGGATCACCCATCCGGGCCGACGCGAATGGCGGCATCCCCTGTGTGGACTGACTCTCAGGTAATTCGCACCAAACTCACGCTGACTTCTTCGATCTGCGGGTCTACATTGGAGAAGTCGAACTCAGTCGGGTACTTCACCTTTGGGGTAACTGACTGAGATTGCGTAGTTGAAAGGATCACCGACATGGCTACAACAGCAGCGGTACAGAATCCGACACGCTCACGTGCCAGGACCATGTCCATGGCGGAGTACATCGCCGAGCATCCGGCGCAGCGCGTTTTCCCACCGACCAGTGAGCGGGCGGCCAGGATGGCGATGCTCATCATGTTCGCCCTGATGGCCGTCACCCTCGTCGTACTGGTACTTGACGAGGCAGGAATCTTCGGATGAAGGCAGCGGTCTTCGGCTGAGCCTGACCTTTAGTTACTCTTGAGTAATGACTGAACAGAAGAGCTGGAATGCGTTCACCGTCGAGCGCGAAGACAACATCGCCCAGGTGACGCTGATCGGGCCGAGCAAGGGCAACGCGATGGGGCCGGATTTCTGGAGTGAACTCCCCGAAATCTTCGCCGACCTCGACGCCGACCCCGAGGTGCGTGCAATCGTCATCGCGGGTTCCGGCAAGCACTTCTCGTTCGGACTGGACCTGCCGGCGATGAGCGGTGAATTCGGTGCCGTCCTCGCGGACAAGGCTCAGGCAGGCCCGCGCACCAAGTTCCACGACATGATCAAGCGCATGCAGTCGGGCATCAATGCCGTCGCAGACTGCCGCAAGCCCGTCGTTGCAGCTGTTCAGGGCTGGTGCATCGGCGGCGGCGTCGACCTCATCACGGCGGCGGACATCCGCTACGCAAGTGCCGATGCCAAGTTCAGCATCCGAGAGGTCAAGGTCGCGATCGTCGCAGACATGGGCAGTCTCGCACGTCTGCCCGCGATCATCGGCGACGGACACCTGCGTGAGTTGGCTCTGACCGGCAAGGACATCGACGCAGCGCGCGCCGAGAAGATCGGTCTCGTCAACGACGTGTTCGACGATGCCGACGCAGTGCTGGCCGCGGCGCGCGCGACCGCCAAGGAGATTGCGCTCAACCCGCCGCTCGTCGTCCACGGGATCAAGGACGTGCTCGATCACACCCGCAGTGCGAGCGTGAACGACAGCCTTCGCTACGTCGCAGCCTGGAACGCGGCGTTCCTGCCTTCGCAGGATCTGACCGAGGCCATCACCGCCGTCTTCCAGAAGCGCCCGCCGGTCTTCCAGGGTGAGTAGAAACTGCAAGGGTGAGTAGGAACTGCAAGGGCGAGTAAAAACAGCACAAAAATCCCCGCACATCTTCCGATGTGCGGGGATTTTCGTAAGGCCTGAGAACTCGAGCTCAGTGACCGCCGTTGGCGGCGAGACGCTTGATCGAAGCCTCGATCTCGGCCTCTGCCTCGGCGCGGCCGACCCAGTTGGCAGCCTCGACGTGCTTGTTCGGCTCGAGGTCCTTGTAGTGGACGAAGAAGTGCTTGATCGCATCGAGCTCGAACTGTGAGATGTCACCCAGATCCTGGATGTGATCCCAGCGGGGGTCGCCGGCCGGAACGCAGAGGACCTTGTCGTCTCCGCCGGCCTCGTCGACCATCTTGAACATCGCGACTGCGCGAGCCTCGACGATGACGCCGGGGAAGACCGACTCGGGGAGCAGGACCATGGCGTCGAGCGGATCGCCGTCCTCACCCAGGGTGTTTTCGATGAAGCCGTAGTCGGCCGGGTAGCCGAAAGCTGTGTAGAGGTAGCGATCGAGTTTGACGCGACCGGTTACGTGGTCGACCTCGTACTTGTTGCGCTGACCCTTGGGGATCTCGATGGTGACGTCGAACTCCACGCCGATTCCTCGCTGTCGTGTCGGTAATGATTCGTCGGAAGGATATCGGGTCAAGGATAAGGTTGCCTGACCACCCAGTAGGCAGAGCACAGACGGAGGGGCGTTGGCGGGCCAAGGAAAGAAGAAGATCGGCTCGTTGGAAGAGAGTCGACGGCGTAACTTCCGCATCCTTCTGGCGGTCGGTGCAGTGGTTGTACTGGCCGTCGCCGGAGTTGTCGTCGTGAAACTCGGTACGTCGAACGACACCGCGGGCAGCGCGACCGTGACTACGTCGCCTCAGCCTGCGCTCGTGACGCCGTCACCCCAGGTGGTGCCCGTCCCGACGGACGCACCGATCCCGAGCGCGTCGGGAATCGCAGCGGCGATCGGCCCGGCCGTGGCCAACCCGGATCTGGGGAAGTTCACCGGAGTAGTCGCTGATGCGCTCACCGGAAACATTCTCTGGAGCACGGACCCGTCGACGCCGATGACGCCCGCGTCCACGACGAAGGTGCTGACCGCATCGGCGGCACTGCTGAAGTTGCCGCTCGACCACCGGCTGTCCACGACGGTGGTGCCCGGAACGAGCCCCGGGCAGGTCGTTCTGGTCGGCGGCGGTGACCCGACGCTGACGGCGACGCCGAAGGGGCAGAGCGGGTACTACGCCAACGCAGCGCACATCGCGGATCTCGTCGACCAGATCAACGCTGCCGGTACGCCGGTGAACAGCGTCGTGGTGGACTCGAGCTTGTTCAAGGGCGACAACATGGCCTCCGGCTGGTTCCCCGCGGACATCGCGGCCGGTTACATCACCCCGATCGAATCGGTGATGATCGAAGGTGGTCGGTACGACGGCACTCAAGACGAGTCGCCGCGTTCGGAAACTCCCGCGTTGGACGCGGGCAAGGTGCTCGCTCAGGCGCTCGGTGTCGATCCCGCCAACGTGAGTCTCGGCGCGGCGCCTGCCGGTGCCAAGCCGATCGCCACCGTGCAGTCGGCGCCGCTGAGCGACCGGCTGCTGCAGATGATGGAACATTCCGACAACGTGCTCGCCGAGACCATCGGGCGTGAGGTCGCGATTGCCTCCGGAATCGAAGCCTCGTTCACCGGAGCCGTCGACGCGACCGGAAAGACCCTGCAGGCGGCCGGGTTCGACTACACCGGTGTATCGCTGCACGATTCCAGCGGACTGTCCGTCGACGATCTCATTCCCGCTCAGGTACTCGATCGCGTCATGACGGCTGCGGCCGGTGACGGTGATCCGAAACTGCGCCCCCTGCTGGACTACCTTCCGGTGGCCGGCGGAACAGGAAGTTTGTCCGACCGCTACGCGTCCGGAAACCGAACCGGTGCGGGTTGGGTGCGGGCCAAGACGGGAACTCTCTCGACGGCCAGCGCGTTGTCAGGGTTCGTGGTCGATCAGAACGGGCGAGTGCTCACCTTCGCACTGATGTCCAATGACCGGCCGCCAGAAGTGAGCCGTCCTGCCCTGGACGCGATTGCCGGAGCATTGAGGAATTGCGGGTGCCAATAGTGGCCGAAAAGACTCCACAAGATGATGAAGCCTCGGCTCCGCTCGGTGGTGCCGTCGACTGGAGTCTTGCCGCCAAAGCCGGGATAAAGCTGGCGCGCGGTGGCCCCGCGATGTCTCGCTACACGGCCGAGACGGCAACCGCAGAACTCGCCGAAGCGTCCAAGCGCGCAGAACTGCCGGTTCGTGAAGTGACCGGGCTGGCCGACGGTCTACCGGTCCCGGCCGCTGACGTGCTTGACCGGGCCGGGTGGATCACGGCAGCCTCGCGGTCGATGGCGCATCTCACCGGCGCCGACCCTGACGGCAGTGGCAATCTCATCGTCGGAAAGC
Organism: Rhodococcus sp. EPR-134; assembly: GCF_001647205.1. Lineage (NCBI taxonomy): Bacteria > Bacillati > Actinomycetota > Actinomycetes > Mycobacteriales > Nocardiaceae > Rhodococcus > Rhodococcus sp. EPR-134. The sequence continues at coordinate 9,613 of NZ_LVCT01000008.1, read as the reverse complement.
CGGCGGGCTTGCAGGCCGGCGCAATGCTGGCGTACCTGTCTTCGGCGATCCTCGGGCAGTACGACCCGTTCACCGGCGAGCACGGCACCCTGCTTCTGGTCACACCGAACATCGTCTCCGTCGAACGGTCCCTTCGGCTGAACCCGAGTGACTTCCGATTGTGGGTCTGCCTGCACGAGGTCACGCACCGGGTTCAGTTCTCGTCCTCGCCGTGGCTAGCGGAGTACATGAAGGAATCCGTCGAAACGCTTGGTGCGACGGTGGACGAGTCGATGACCGACGTTGTCGGGCGCCTTGCTGCAGAGCTGCGTTCGCGGAAGGAACCCGACTCCAGTGACGGTGCGACGGCGGGCGGGATCATCGGCCTGCTGCGCGCCTCGCAGGCGGAACCTCAGCGTGACGCGCTGGATCGGATGCTTGTACTCGGCACCCTCCTCGAAGGGCATGCAGACCACGTGATGGACGCCGTCGGCCCCGCCGTGGTGCCGTCGGTGGCAACGATCCGCGCGGCCTTCGACAAGCGTCGGCAGCGCAAGTCCAACCCCGTGCAGCGGATCATCAAGATGCTTCTCGGCATGGACGCCAAGATGGCGCAGTACGTGCGCGGCAAGGCCTTCGTCGACGCGGTGGTTCTCAAGGTCGGCATGGAGCAGTTCAACACCATCTGGACCGGGCCCGAGACCTTGCCGTTGCTCGACGAGATCGACAATCCCGACGCGTGGGTAAAGCGCGTTCTCGGCTAGATGCTGCTGCCTGAGACGCCTGCCCTCCTGGCGCTGCGACAGGCCGTGCGGGCGTGGACGCTCGCATTCGAGCCACGACGCCGTGTGGTCGTCGCCCTGTCCGGGGGCGCCGATTCATTGGCGTTGACCGCAGCAGCGGTGGCGGAAGCCGATTCGGTCGACGCGTTGATCGTGGACCATCGGCTGCAGCCTGGTTCGGATGCCGTCGCACGCTCGGCCGCAGACCAGGCGCTGGCGCTGGGTTGCCGGACCGCGACGGTGCTGACAGTCGACGTAGCCGAAGGTGGGAGTCTCGAAGCCGCTGCGCGTGAGGCTCGGTATAACGCCCTACGCGACGCAAGGGCTGACCTCCCGGTTCTGCTCGGACACACGCTCGACGATCAGGCCGAGACCGTGCTTCTCGGACTCTCGCGCGGGTCCGGTGGGCGATCGATTCAAGGTATGGCTGCATTCGACGCTCCCTGGGGACGGCCGCTCCTCGGCATCCGGCGATCGGTGACCAGGGCGGCCTGCGTCGACCTGGGAATCACGCCGTGGGAGGACCCGCACAACAACAATCCCGAGTTCACTCGCGTACGTCTGCGGCACGAGGCGTTGCCGCTGCTCGAAGAAATTCTCGGCGGGGGAGTTCCCGAAGCGTTGGCCCGAACCGCGACGCAGTTGCGTGAGGACGGCGAGGCGCTCGACAAGTACGCCGAGGCCCTACTCCTACGTGTTGTCGTCGACGGGGAAGTGGAAGTGGACACACTTGCCGAAGCGCCCACCGCAATCCGTCGACGTGCTCTGCGGGCCTGGCTGCTGCAGGGCGCCGCAAAAGCATTGACGGACAAACAGTTACGGGCGGTCGACGCCCTGGTGACCGACTGGCGGGGGCAAGGCGGCGTCGCGATCGGGGGCGGAACACCGGAGGCGAGGTTGGTGGCGGCCCGGCGACGTGGCAGGCTGATCCTCGGATTCGAAGACCGACGAAGGGTTTGACGCGTGTACGAGGGCGACATCGCATCGGTACTGATCTCCGAAGAACAGATCCGTGCACGAACGGCGGAACTGGCTGAGGACATCGCCAAGCGTTACCCGGCAGGCGCCCCCGAAGGGGATCTCCTGCTGATCGGCGTCCTCAAGGGAGCGGTCTTCTTCATGACCGACTTCGCCCGCGCCCTGCCGATCCCGTCGCAGATGGAATTCATGGCCGTGAGCTCCTACGGATCCTCGACCTCGTCTTCGGGCGTCGTCCGCATCCTCAAGGACCTCGACAAGGACATCGCCGGTCGCCACGTGCTGATCGTCGAGGACATCATCGACTCCGGTCTCACACTGTCGTGGCTGATGCGCAACCTCAAGACACGTAATCCCGCTTCGCTCGAGGTCGTCACCCTGCTCCGTAAGCCGGATGCGGTCAAGATCGACGTCGACGTCCGCGACGTGGGCTTCGACATCCCCAATGAGTTCGTCGTCGGTTACGGCCTCGACTACGCCGAGCGGTACCGCGATCTGCCGTACATCGGCACCCTGGACCCCGAGGTCTACGGCGGCTGAGCCTGCTCGCACTGACCTGAACTTGCCTCGTCCCCAACGCGCCAACCAGCTCAGATCTTAACTGTTCCCAGTCACCACTTGGGTTCTAGGAAGGTTTCTGCAACGCCGGATCCTTCTTGCTAGACGCGGTGCTGCGTCGGTTATGCAATAGGTTTTCGGCAAGTTTCGGCTCTCCACAGCTAACCTCGGTCGAAGTCGCTCGTCTGCGGCAGACCGGACGGATCGTTTCTAACGCAACCTTTTCGATTTCTGCGCTACCGTTCAGTCGCGAGGCGACACGGAGGTATGGAGTTGATGGACGATTTCTACGAGGTATTTGCGGGTTGGGCGAGGAAGACGTCGTTGGAATCAGCTCTCAAACGTTTCAAAGGCAGGCTCACCGCGGAGGAACTCGATGAATTCGAGGCGGAGTACCGCAGACATCTCTCTGGAGTGATCACCGCCGGCCCGCCGATCATCCACGGGCCGCGTGAGCCCTGGTATGCGGGGCCGAACGCCAGCGCCGATACTTATTGGCCTGCTCTCGAGCGTTACATCCGAGGAGACTTGTCGTGGCCGGATGATCGGATCCAGTCCTTGGACGGCTCGTCCAATAAGGTTATTGCCTACACGCCGCGTCCTAACGAATCATCGTGGGATGCGAAGGGGCTGGTGGTGGGCTATGTGCAATCTGGTAAGACCACCAACTTCACTGCTGTAATCGCAAAGGCTGCGGATGTCGGTTACAAATTCGTCATTGTGCTGTCGGGAATTCACAACGGGCTACGGAAACAGACGCAGGAGCGTCTCGATGAGCAGCTTCATATGCTCACGCCTACTAAGTGGAAGCAGCTGACGAATGCGGATGACGATTTTCGAGCGCCCGCCATGCAGTCAACGGCTCTACTGCATGTCGACGACAGTGGTGTGATCCTCGCCGTCGTGAAGAAGAATGCCGCGGTCCTGAAACGGTTGGACAAGTGGTTACAGCCGGCAGTAAAACAGCGAGCTCTCACCGATGTGCCGACTCTCATCATCGACGACGAGGCAGATCAGGCAAGTGTGGAGACTCGAACCATCAACCCCCTGATTAGGGGCATCATCGAGAAGCTGCCGAAAAGCACCTATATTGGCTATACAGCAACGCCATTTGCAAACATTCTGATCGATCCTGCCGGGGGCGACTTGTACCCGAAGGACTTCATTCTGAATCTCCCGGAACCAAAGGGATACTTCGGCACTGAAAAAATCTTCGGTCGAGATGCGGTCGAGGGCGACGAGGCGAACGGGAAAGACCTCGACGGCTCCAACATGGTGCGGATCATTCCCGACGAAGACGTAGACGACGTTCGTCCGCTGGGGAAGACCGCGACGGCGTCCTTCATTCCTTCGATTCCGCCCACCCTCGAGAATGCGCTCGATTGGTTTGTGCTCTCGACGGCTGCGCGACGCGCACGCGGTGACGCCGGGCATTCGACGATGTTGATTCACACCTCGGTGAAGACGGACATCCATCGCCAGTTCAAGGGGCCATTGAATGCATACGTGGAGACGCTTTCAAAAAGGTGGACTGCCGGTGATGCATCGACCAAGGATCGTTTGCGAGCGCTATGGGAATCCGAGACAGGGAAGGTGCACTCCTCCGAATTCGATTTGAAATCAATCGATTTCGATGCAGTGTCGGCGAAGGTCGAAGATGTCTTGTCGGTCTGCCGCATCGTCATCGACAATTTCAGAAGCGATGACCGCCTCGACTACTCCACTGATGGTCAAATCGCTATCGCGGTCGGAGGGAACACGCTCAGTCGCGGTCTGACGTTGGAGGGGCTGACCGTCAGTTACTTCGTCCGCGCAGCCGGTGCCTACGACACGTTGCTGCAGATGGCACGGTGGTTCGGATTCAGGCCAGGTTACGAAGACTTGCCCAGGATCTGGATGACCGAGGAACTGCGGCAGTGGTTCCGTCATTTGGCGACGGTGGAGCGTGAGATTCGGCTGGACATCGAGAGGTACGAGTCCGAGAATCTGACACCGACGGAGTTCGGCGTTCGAATCAGGACTCATCCCACACTTCGGATTACTGCGAAGATGGGCGCCGCTATTCCCGCGTACGCGTCGTACGGCGGCAGGAGGGTTCAGACGCGTTACTTCCGCACGCAGGACTCGGAATGGCTGTTACACAACAAGGATGCTGCAGACGGTCTCGTATCGCGAGTTCGTACCAAGGGAATTCAAGGCGACATCCTGGACTCCGGCTCCGTACTTTTTCGCGATGTCGATGCGGACGATGTGCTGACCTTCTTGGGTGATTACCACGTGCATAAGGATTCGCCCGATCTCGACGCCGAGTTGATTGCCAAGTATGTCGTGAAGCAAAGACGGAAAAATAGGCTCGACAAATGGAACCTGGCAATTTTGGCTGCAGAGCCAGGGAAGGAGAAGGGATTTGTCAGGCTGGGTGGGTTCGACTTCGGTCGGATCGTTCGATCTCAGCTCAAGGATGACGGTCTCGAGCGGGCTGATATCAAGACTCTGATGTCGAAGGATCATCGTGCGGTTGACTTCATACCCAAGACTGTCGCGAGGAAGCTCAGTGAAGGTGCATTGATGGATGCGCGAGACAAAGATGCAACCGTGCAACGGAAGGGCCTACTTCTCTTGTATCCGATCGATCCGGTGTCAGAACCGCTGGAGCAGAACAAGGATTCAAGGAAGCCGCTGAACGCGGTTGAAGACGTCATCGGCGTGGCTCTCGTCTTCCCTGGTGCTGCTGACGACACAAGCCCGGTTGCCCAGACGTACGTCAGTGTCGATTTGACCGATGCTGAGATCGAATCTGATCAGGAAGAACTCGATGAGCTGGTAGGTGCGGGGTCCAATTGAGAAAATCAAAGGCTGCGGAGCGATCACAGTGGTGGTCACAACGGGTCGCCGCTGAGGGATCTACCGCTTCGGAAGGTATCCGTCGACAACTCGGGAAGCCCAAGCTGGATCCGCTCACCGTGCTCATTCGCGAAGCGGCTCAAAATAGCTGCGATGCAGCGCTTCCGGGCCGGGAGGTTGACTTCAATGTGCAGATTCGTCAACTGACAGGCAATAGGCTCGAACGGTGGCGGGAGTTCCTTCTCCCAGGGCCGGTAGGGGCGTCCCTCGGCCTGGCTGAAGCGCTGGACCGACAGCCGACCATCTTGACGATTTCCGATCGTGGCACGACTGGCCTTGGTGGTCCTCTACGAGCAGATGAACCTCCACTCGAAGGGGAGCGAGCGGACTTCGTCAAGTTCATCAGAAATGTAGGTGAGAGGAAGGGAGTCGACCTGGGTGGGGGCTCCTACGGATTCGGCAAAGGAATTCTGTACAACGTCAGTCGGTGTCACGTGATCGTCGCTGACAGTCGTTGCATCTTTCGCGGTAAGCCGCAGCGTCGATTGATCGGTGCCGCCATGGGAGATGGTTTCCAAGACAAGGGCGTTCGCTACACCGGACGCCATTGGCTAGGCGTACTGGAAGGTGAAATCGCGCAGGCACTGGTAGATGACGACGCCGAAGAGATGGCAACTGCCCTTGGCTTGCCGAGGTTCGCTGAGGGGCAAACCGGTACGACTGTAGCGATCATCGATATTGACCTGGGAGCCGTTCGAAATGGCGACGTAGAGCAGGAACGCACACCAGAGTCGGCTGCCGAGTTCATCGCTTCGACCATGTTGTGGAATCTGTGGCCGAAAATGATTGACGGGGTGGAAAACCGCTTGCGGTGTTCAGTGAAGTTCGAAGGGTTCTCTGTCCAGATACCTGATCCAGCTGCAACAATCGAATTGAAGCCGTTCGTCGATGCGTATCGAAAGCTATCGCTGGACGGTGAATACGATGTGCCGGCTCGAAGGGCTAAGCCTCAGGAGATCGGTCGTTTCGCGAAGGTCGAGTCGATGGCGCCCATCAAGCAGAATTATCTGCTGTCTCTGGCAGCCCCATTCAGTGGTGCCGCACATCATTGCGCGCGAATGCGCCAAGCCGATCTGGTCGTAAATTATGTATCTGGAGATCCTCATCCAGATGAAGCGATTCAGTACGGCGCAGTCTTCAAAGCCGGCATCGATGCCGATCGGTACTTCTCGGATGCTGAGCCCCCCACTCACGACGATTGGGTGACGAGTGGGCTACATGGCACAGCATTGGGCGTAGTTCGTCTCGGAGCCACTTACGTGAAGAGCAAGCTCAAGCCCTCGGTTCGAGATGTCGATGCTGATTTGCATCACGAAGCTGCGTTGGCTCCGCTCGCGGGTCGCCTGTCAGGACTTGTGGCAGGTGCATCCGGCGATGGCGCAGGGCAACCAAGTCGAAACGGGAGCCGTCGGTCAGGTCGATCCGGCAGTCGTTCGGCTGTCAAGCCAAGGATCGTGGAGGGCCCGCAACTGATCGTGCGTGGCGGCGACGCGCTCGTGGTTGCTACGGTCGAGTTACCCGCTTGGCCCACAACAAAATTGGTGGTTGCGGAGCCTATCGTTGTGATCGATGGTGGCATTGAGTTACGGGGACTTCTGGAACCGGCGGAGGTCGTGGGCTGGGTATGTCTTGAAACGGGCGAACATCGGGTAGGAAGTCAGATTTCTGTTGGACGTGCAGACCCCCGGAAATGGGTAGTTTCTGTCCGTCCACCTCGGGACGCGGTTGTGCGGCTAACTTTTGTTGTAGAGGATGAAAGCTGATGGCCGTCAGAGACGTTCGTCCGTATTTGGTGCCGAGTTCCGGGACTATTGAGCCGTCGATCTGGTCACGGATGGTTGAAGGTGAGTGGGAGCCACTGGGCGAGGCTGTCGAGAATTGGGACTATCGATCAGGACTCCGCTTGCGCTGCACCATAAATGCGGATCCGTTGATGATCCGCGCGCATACGAGGCTTGATGATGGTTCGCCATTGGCGTTCTACTTCGGGTGGCGAGCATTGGACACCTACCTAGTCGGACCGGCGAAGCGCGTACCCCTCGCGGACGGGCGGTTCGATGTCGAGATTGAAGTCGATCCGCAATATGCCGGTGCAACTATCGCTTTGACCAGGAAATTGGTTCTCGAAAGGGATCGGTTGAGTCCGCTCGTGGGAGAAGCGCGCCACGCGGGCTCAATCCTCTGGAACGACGAGCAAGCACTTCGTCTCACCGGCTCCGAAGCGATGTTTCCTACCGAGGTTGTCGATTTCGACGCATTCGGCATCGACGAGGGAGCCAGCTGGCATCTTCGAATGCCACTGAGTCCGGACGAGCCTGCGATGGGGGCATTGTTGCTCCTGATAAATCCGCTTGACAAGAAGCTGGTCAAGGCAGTCCAGAGGGAGAGGAACCATACGGACGAGCAATTGGTACTCATTCAAGAGATGGAAGAAGGCCTGGTGGACGAAATCGTCCGATGGTCGCTGGCGCGTTGGGATGAGCTCGAAGGTTGTGATAGCGAATCATTCGGCGCCACTGCTCGTTCTCTTGCTCTCAGGGTGCTTGTCGACCCCACTGCGTGGACCGCCGAATCAATCCTGGGCTCCTCAATGGATTTGCACAGTTCGATTGTGGCGGGTGCACGTTCGATTGGATTTGGAAGGTTGCTCTCATGACCGAGCTGTGGCCCCGATTGAGTCTTGCGTCGGGAGTAGTTGAATTGCAAAAGCTCAATGGAGATCCTTCACAAATGGCACGGGCGGCGCGTCCTACGCACTCGCAGATGACGTATGCAGCGAGTGGAGGGAAGCGAATCGGCGAGTCTGGTGTACAAGAGTTGGCAGACTCGATTCGAGCGATTGCGCATGATTGCGGATATCCGGGCGAGGTAGGGAACGCGGACCTGATTCGCTTTGATCGCGTTGCTGCAGAAGAGATTCATCGGACTATGCAGATCACGTCAGTGGAGGCAGCTCACCGAGGAGTGTGGAACTTCCTCGCAATCGTGGCGATGCCTGACATCACCCGATGGCGATTCCCTGGAGAGAACATTGAACGTTGGATCGCAACTGACCTGACACGTCATATGTTTGCTCGCTTGTGGTGGCAGGCAATGACATTCGCGACAGTGGTCGACGGCGTCGCGGACTACTCGCTCCTGCGCAAACTCTCGGAGAGTGACCTCAACCAGATTACCGAACGCAGGTCGATAGCAGGAGTAACTCCTCTTGCTCGTTCGATCGCTCGCATCTTGATCGAAGGTGGAGGACAGAGAAAGGTTCTCCGTGACGCTGTGCCCAGACTGCGTCGGTTGATGGCGTTCATCGACTTCTCGATATTGAGCGACGAACAGTTGGACGACCGCGTGCGCGCGATTTTTCGTGAAGTCTCGCTCGAGGTCATTCAGTAAGTCATTCGTCTTCCTGGCGAATTGCGAGGCTACCAGCGAACGCCTAAACCGGACGGATAGTCTCTTATCGTGCTATTCGGTTGGCGGTGGAGAGGAGTGCCGGGTGAGTTCTCGAGTACAAGAAGACGCGGTGGCGTCGCTCAGTGCGATTCTCGTCCAAGCCCGGGCTGCTGATGAACGGGGCCGACGCAACCTGGTGAACAGCGTTGGTTCGAATGCGTTCACAGCCCCGTTGACGGATTCCTTCGGTGAACTCGCCGCGTTTGTTACTGCTACGGCGGTAGGAATTCAGGTTGTGCGCGGAAACACCGTTGCCACGGAGATTCCCCCACCGTTGCCGTGGCCGTTGGATGAGCTCATCGACGATTCCGACTTGGGCGACTGGTCGGCGGAAGGGCTGGTCGTTGATTTGAGCGAAGTTCATACACACGCCCCCTTCTATTATCGCGAATACGGCCTCGACCTGAGTGAGTTGTTCGGTGAGTACCGCCGAACGTGGAACACGTGGAGGCGCTTCCAGCGCCGTGTTCAAGAGAGCGCCGAATTGTACGACGTGCTTGATGAGCTCGAGACTGCGATTTCGCTGTCTGCTCGGACGGTCGATACCGTCATCGCAGCGTGGCGTCTGGTCGTTCCTGAGCACGGAATTGACACCCATATCGCATTCCGCTCGGCGCGACTGGTGCGGATCATCGCAAAGGGTGCTGAAGGCGACCTTGGGGATGACGAAACGGCGTCGAGTACTGATGTGCGTGGGATTGCTCTGACCATCGATCCTGCTGAACCGATGTTCATCGAACTTGGATCGACCGGGCTGACCGCAGACGGTGGTGAGTCGCTCGAGTTCCGTACGAGTGTCCTCGAACGGAACGATCTCCCGGTCGGCGCGCATGTTCGTAGCCGTGTATTCGACGACGTCCGTCCGGCAGTTGCCAGGGCTCTCCATCGGCAATGGGGAAGCGACGTGGCGTGGACGCTCACGATGAGCCCTGCACTTCTGGTTCGAGAATCCTCAGCGGAAC
>NZ_LVCT01000007.1:0-2776 GCF_001647205.1 Rhodococcus sp. EPR-134 | reverse complement strand
CAGACGTGACCAGGGGCCGCTGGGGCAGCCTGGTGGAAAAACGACTCGCGGAACTGATCGCTCGTCTGGAGCTTCCTGCCGCAACCGGCACGGAGCCGATAGACGTCGCAGCAGATTCAATCGTTGTCACGATTTCGGACACACCGAAGTTTCGCGACCGGCTCAGGGCGCGGGCGAACCCCGTCGACATCCTTACCCGTTTTCGTGACCGCCGTCGCGCTGCGGCGGCTGCGTCGGTTGTGGCGCCCGCTTTCTCGATCGATGCGAGCGAAGGCCCTTCGCAATCGCTCGAGATCGATTCTGGTTCAACGGTTACCGGTCTTGACGAACTTCAACGCCGAGTAGTTGAGGCGGCCACTGAAGACCGTCTTGTGGTAGTTGCCGGGGCGGGGCAGGGAAAAACCGAAGTTGTTGCTGCCAGACTTGATCACTTGGCAAGGGAGTGCGACTTATCGCTGTCGACAGAGGTGCTCGTTCTGAGTTTTTCCAGAGCAGCAGTATCCGCTGTTCGTAGTCGATTGGAAACACGGGTATTGGCGCAGGCCGAGATTCGTACTTTCGACTCGTTTGCCAACCGGGTGATCATCGACGCGGGTGAGGATCCAAAAGGCAACTTCGACGCAAGAATCGAACGTGCTGTTGGGCTTTTGACTGATGAAGACGCTGATTTGCCGATGTTGGAAGACATTCAGCATGTCGTTCTCGACGAGGTACAGGACCTCGTCGGGCAGCGTGCGAAGCTCGTGCTGGCGCTGATCGATCGACTTGGGGACGAGGTCGGGTTCACTGCGCTCGGCGATCCGAATCAGGCGCTCTACGATTTCCAGCTTTCTCCGGAAGAACAAACCCAGCGTTTGGACGTGATCAGCGAGCTGCGCGGTCTCGCGAATGTTGAATCGACGGGTCTGCAACGTAATTTCCGTGCGCGGGGGAAAGACCCTCTTGCTGTCGTCGAGCTAGGGTCTCGCCTCCGTGAGATGGACAGCGGTGCGCGAGCACGTGAAGAGGTTGATGCCTTCATTTCCCGGTTGGAAAGCGTCGATTCCTCGGCGTGGCTCACTGATGTTTACCGCGCTGGACGAAGCACCGCGATCCTGACGAAGACCAACGGGGACGCTTTGCGCGTGTCCCAACAGCTCACCGCCCTGAACATCCGTCATACACTGCGGCGTACTGCACAAGAGCACGGCGCTCGGGCATGGGTTGCAGAGCTTGCTCAGCAGCTTCCGCGAAACATGAACCGCCGTGAGGATGTTATTGCTGCACTGCAGAATACGTCGGTGATTGACCCGATCGATGCATGGAATCTGCTCAAGGAATCCGAAGGTCGGACGCAGTTTCCGAACGATCTCGATCTCTCGAGGATCAGGCGCGTCATCGGTGGATACGGCATCCCGACGGCATTGTTGGCAGATGCCACGGAGGACGTTGTGGTGTCCACTGTCCATCGTGCGAAGGGCCTCGAATTCGACAGAGTTTTCCTGTTCGACACAGACTACGAACCTGATGACGACGACTTCGCCATCGCTCGGCGAAACTATGTCGCGCTGAGCCGTGCGCGCGACGAAATCGTACGTTGCGCACCAAAAGCGACGAAGTCGTGGATGAAGAAGGACACGGCATCTGTTGGGCGCTGGACGGAACAGGTATTCGGCAAGGGCGGAAAGCGAACCCGTGCAATTGAAATCAGGTTCAATGACATGAATACCGACGAACCCTTCGAATGCGGCGAAAACGCTCCTGCTGTTCAGAGTCTGCTTGCCGCCGGTACTCTCGTCGGCCAAACTGTGACACTGGTTTTGGACCTGGAGTGGACCCATCGCGATGCGCCAATCTATCTGGTCAAGGATTCCGATGGTGTCGCATTTGCGCGTACATCCGAGCAGTTCGGGCGAGATATCAGGAGAATCTTCATGATTGGAAATGCCCGTTGGCCAACGATTTTGAATGGTGCAACGACGATGTCGATTGAATCCGTCGCAGGTTCACCCGAAGTCAGCGACGAATTGGGAATTGGTGATTCCGGCATCTGGCTGGTACCCCGGCTCGCCGGCCTTGTCCAACCAGACTGGAACACGAGATGGGATGGAAAGAATTGACAACCGTCATGACCGAGCTGGATGCGATGTACGGGTTCCGTGCGGAGATGGTCGAGGAGCTCAAACTCGATCTTCTCGGTCCGGGAGAGGGCGCGTCGGAGGTGCTCGCAGAACCACCGTTGGATCGCTACGTCGTGGGCGTGCTGTGGCCGACGGATGAGCCCCTGCAGGAGGAGCCGGAACCCGACAGTGCCGAAGCGGATTCCATTGAAGGTGAAAGTGATTCACCTGTTGCACAATCCTTGATGCGCTACCCCTCGTCGATGGGTTTGACGTTCACAGTCGATGTTGGTCTGGTATCCGAGGTGTCTTTCGATGTGTCGGCAGCACGATACAGACCTTCCGAGACGCTCGACGACCAAGACCAGGGTGGCAAACGCCGCAGAGGACGGAGTCGGCCTACCGCCTGGACCAGAGAGGCATGTACGCCAGAACGAGTGCGCCATTCACTGGCCACGAAGGGTGCAGTGAAGCTGCATGTTGCACCAGGCTTGGAGCTGTACATTCTGACTCGGACACCGCGCGACGGTAAGGTGACGGTCTCCGCCGTTCTCCGGAACAAGCTTTCGGTGAACAAAGGTGAACTCAAAGACGCGAGTGCCTGGTTCCAGGTCGAACTTGTCGTGACAACCGAAGTGCCTGCGATCGTCGACCGTAGTGCGCCGAACAGGCTCGGC
>NZ_LVCT01000006.1:0-4472 GCF_001647205.1 Rhodococcus sp. EPR-134 | reverse complement strand
GACCACCGATCGCATCGCCACGACGCTGTTGCCTACGCACGAGGTTTCCCGCGCCCGGCCTGGGAAGGTCGGACCCGACGTCGATCTGAGAATGTCTTTTCTCGCGGAAGCAGACAAGGCGACTCTGGTCGCCACGTTGGGCAAGCTCGTCACCGCATATCGGGAGTGGATCAGCGAGCTGGAAGGGTCGGTGAAGGCCGGCAAGACGAACATTCCTGAATCGCTCGATGGCACCGCAGACGTTCACTTCGAGAATGCGCGCGAGGCCGCGAATCGCATCGAAGCGGGAATCAAGCTGCTCGACAAAGATTCCGAGGTTCTCCGGGCATTTCGCCTGGCAAACTCTGCAATGCAAACCCAGCGTGCCCGACAGGTCTGGGTTCGTGCCGATGCCACTGGTCCTGTCGGTGACGGAATTGATCAAAGTTGGTATCCGTTTCAGATCGCGTTCATCCTGCTCAATCTCCCTAGCATCTCCGACCGAGAGCACCCGGAGCGCGGCGTCGCGGATTTGCTGTGGTTCCCTACCGGTGGCGGAAAAACCGAAGCGTACCTGGGACTGGTTGCGTTCATCGTTCTCCTGAGGAGAATTCGCGATGACACCGCTATTGGCGTAGCTGTAATCATGCGGTACACCTTGCGGCTGCTGACAATTCAGCAGTTCGAACGCGCGACGATGTTGATGTGCGCTCTCGAACGAATTCGAATTACAGACGGCAGCTTGGGCGCGAGACCGTTCTCGATCGGCTTGTGGGTAGGTCGGGGGGGAACACCGAATACGCTCCTCGAGGCAAAGAAATCGTTGCGGTCTCTGCGATCGGAAACCGAGATCACCGAGGCGAATCCGGTCCAGCTGACGCAGTGCCCTTGGTGTGGAAAGACTCTCGATCACACGAAATATTCGGTCGTTGCCAGTCCTGAGCCGAAGCTCGTTATCGCTTGTCGCAACAATGCATGCGACTTTGCGGCCGGACTGCCGGTTTATGTTGTGGATGAGGACATTTACGAATATCGACCCGAGCTGATTCTCGGCACGGTAGACAAGTTCGCCATGATGGCCTGGCGTTCCGATGTCGGAAAGCTCTTCGCGCGAGACGGAGTTGGTAGCCCGCCTGATCTGATCATCCAAGACGAGCTCCATCTGATATCCGGACCTTTGGGGTCGATGGTCGGTCTGTACGAGACGGCAGTGGATGTCGCGTGTTCGGTTCCTGGGGAGGATGGAGCGCCCGGATCAAGACCTAAGATCATCGCGTCGACGGCCACCATCCGTCGGTCTGATGAGCAGATAAAGATGGTCTTCGACCGGGAGTCGCGCCAATTCCCACCCCCAGGAATTGATCCCGATCAGTCGTTCTTTGCTGAGCCGGCGCCGCGCGACACCGCAGGAACTCGAATGTACGTAGGCGTGATGAGTCCGGGCACGAGCCACGCGACTCTCCTCGTGAGGACGTATGGTGCGTTGCTGCAGGCAGCGCAGGACATCGAGTCCGAGGACTCCACTCGGGATCCCTACTGGACACTCTTGGGATACTTCAACAGTTTGCGAGTACTCGGCAGTGCCATGCTGCAGGTCGAAGGAGACGTTCGTGAGCGACTGGGCGTCGTATCCAGGCGTGGCGGCACTGAGGCGCGCCGGCTGGAGTCTGCGAATGAGTTGACCAGCCGCGTTTCGTCAGCGGAAATCCCCAGGCGGCTCAAGAGTCTGGAGCGGAAATACGATTCGGGGACCGCCGATGACATCGTTCTGGCCACGAACATGATCTCGGTCGGGTTGGACATCGATCGGCTCGGGTTGATGACTGTCATGGGACAACCTCAGTCGAGCTCCGAGTACATCCAAGCTACAAGTCGCGTGGGTAGGAAGTATCCCGGGTTGGTTGTCACGATCTTCAACTCCGCTCGTTCGCGAGATCGGTCGCATTTCGAGAATTTTGTTCCGTTTCACCAGGCCCTCTACCGTGCCGTAGAAGCTACGAGCGCTACTCCATTCGCTGCGCGTGCGCGAGATCGAGGGCTGCACGGGGTCTTTGTATCCCTCGCGCGGATGATGATCGGTCCGATGTCGGGCGAAGGGGGCGCGCATGCTGCGCCTGCGCATGAGGAAGAGCTTCGAAACTTGATCTCCATCATCGAACGACGGGTGGAAGCGACATCGAGCGACGAGAGCGAAGACACCGTGGAGCAGTTGAACGAAATGCTCAAGGTATGGATCGAGGAGGCGAAGTCCCGCGATTCCATGAAGTACCAGGATCGCAAGAATTCGATGGACGCGCTTCTGGTCGAGCCCTCGTCTGCACTCACTGATGACAACATCGAATACACCCAAACCGAGACGCCCTGGCCCACTTTGATGAGTTTGCGCGATGTCGACGCGGAGAGCGCCCTGTACACGATCCGAATGAGGAGCCAGTCATGACAGTCGCGAAAGCTCGCCGTACTCAGCTGCTGAGTACGTACGGCGTCGGGAGTCTGTTCCCCTCGGAGACAACGAGTTACATGATTGCCGGTATTCATGAGTGGAAGGCGCGTGATGCGGACCTCATCAGTGAACCGCGTCTTGCGCGAAGTCTCGGAGTGTCTGAGCTGAAAGCTCCCCCAGCAGGATCGAAGCGCAAGCGCGACATACCGGTGATTCGATTTCCCATCACACAGGTCTGCCCGTCGTGCAGGCGAATCGATTCCATTGGAAAGTTGTCCAACGATCGAGAAGTTGCTCGCTGTTCGTGTGAGAAGCGAACGGAACTGAGCCCGTTCCGTCTGGTTATTGCCTGTACGCGTGGGCATATCGACGAATTCCCCTACTTCCGATGGCTTCATCAGGGCCAAGATGGCGGATCGGAGCACACGATGCACCTGCGCGCCCAGGGCCGGACTTCGTCGCTCGCCGACCTGGAATTGACCTGTACCTGTGGTGTGCAACCCAGGACCCTCGACGGTTCAGCTGGTCCGATGGCACTGGCCGAGTTCGGTAAGTGTGCCGGTCGTCGCCCATGGCTGGGGCCCGACGAGTCCCAGCACTGCGAAGAGACACCTCGGGCTGTTCAGCGTGGTGCGTCCAACGTCTGGTTGCCTGCCGTCAGATCGGCAATTTCGATCCCACCGTATTCTCAAGCACTTGCCAAGTTTGTCGACCGCCATTGGGTTTCGCTCCGCGATCCTGAGGCGGTAACGCCCGCGCTTTTGCGTAGTCTGGCGGGGCACTCTCGCCGATTTTCAGTAGAGCAGCTCGAGGCCGAGCTGGATCGACGCAGAGGCGAAGCGCTCGACGACCTGCTTACCGAGGAGGGGCTCCGTCGTCAGGAATATGCCGCTCTTGTCGAAGGCCGCGAACAAGAGAGCCTCGACGATGATTTTGTGTGCCTGGAAAGAGATGTGCCCGTCGACTTCGAGCACTTGATTTCCGACGTTCGCAAGGTGACTCGGTTGCGGGAAGTACGCGCGCTCTATGGCTTTACCAGGCTTGATGACAACGAAGAGAATCTGTGCGCATTGTCGCCGGACAAGACGCACTGGCTGCCCGCGATCGAGGTGATCGGCGAGGGCATCTTTATTGCTTTTCATCGAGATGCCCTGGAAGACTGGGCACAAGAGAGTTTTCCGGTCGAACGGTGGAGCTTGTTCAAGAAGGTTGCCGGTCCCGCGTTGCAGCGACCCGACGAACGAGCTGTGACGGGTCTGATTCGTGTTGCACTTCATACGTTTGCGCATGTGGTGATCGACCAATTGTCGCTTGAAGCAGGGTATCCGGCGGCGTCACTGCGAGAGCGGCTCTATGTTGACGATACGGGCATGGCTGGTGTGTTGATCTACACCGCAAGTTCCGATTCCGCAGGCAGCCTCGGTGGAGTGGCATCGCAGGCAGAAACCGAACGGCTGGGCCCAGCTCTCGCAGAGGGTTTGGCTCGAATGTCCTGGTGTTCAGCCGATCCCGTCTGCATCGAATCTCAGGGTGCGGGCGCCGATGCGATGAATCTGGCTGCGTGCCACGCTTGCGTTCTGTTGCCGGAAACCTCATGCGAGTTGGGAAACCGGTATCTTGACCGAGCCTTGCTTTTCGGAACGCCAGAGGACGGTCATGAAGATCGCGGATTGTTCAGCGAGGCCCTGGAGTCGATCTGAGGACTGGATCAGCGGAATGCGTTGTCGCGCGTGCTCGTAGCACGGACGCGCTCGACAATGCGTTCCCTGACCTTGCCGGCCGTCTTCCACTTCATCGAGCGCTTGTCGGGATCCAACCCGTATTGGTGCAGGATGTCTCGGAGTTGTTCGAGATCCAGACCACCCAGTTCCTTGCGCAGTCCATCTTCCCCGTCGCTGCGAAAAGCTGCGAAGGGATCAAGGACTGCTGGTGCCCTTGGTGTGCTGACTCTTCGGGCTTTGGTTTCCGTTCGAATGGTCCGCGAGGCGCTAGGGCGGGCATCCCCAACGGCAATATGTTCTGCGACGAGTTTACCCATTGTCAGCACAAT
>NZ_LVCT01000005.1:0-20943 GCF_001647205.1 Rhodococcus sp. EPR-134 | reverse complement strand
TAGATCTCCACATTCGTCATTACGTGGGATGTGAGGTCTCTCAGATCGTCAACCTTCTTGCCTCCGCCGTATCGGTTTTTCAAGGTGCCGAAGTCGAAGAACTCTGCTGCCGCTGCGATGTCCGTTGCTTCGGGTATCCAATAGGGGATGACATTGGGTGGGCGTTCGATGAGCTTGCGTTCTGCAGCAGGCAATGCGTCGTAGTCGAGGACCGCGTTCTGCAACCGCTGGATGGTGTTTCGGTGCAAGTTGGTGTTCGCGCGATACTTAGTGATGATCAGTCCGAGGGCTTGGACGTGATGTCCAGTTTTTTCGGAGAACATCCGCACACGCTTCTGAATCTGCGGAATACCGTACGTGGACAGCACATCGGGAATCGTCGGAATTACGTACGCGTCGGCCAACATCAGTCCGTTGCGCGTGATGATCCCCATATTAGGCGGACAATCGATGAGTATGTAGTCGTAGTGGTCTCTCACCGTGTCGACAGCTTCTTTGAGAACTAGAAGCGGTTGCAGCGAATCCGGCTCGTCATATTGCCACGCTGCGACTTCTTCGGAGATCTCGATCATGTCCAGTGACGACGCCAGGAGGTCGATACCGGCCAATTTCGCCAGCGGTGACACGTTTCGTTGAATCGCGTCGTCGATGTCGAACTTTGGCGCTTGCGAATCGAGGGCCTGTTCGAACAGTGCTTTCAGCGTGCGACCGGAGTTGTTGAGCTCGTGCCAGTGTTCGGTCCCGATCATCATCGTTGTGAGATTGGTCTGGGGGTCCAGGTCGATCAGGAGAACCCTCTTTCCGAACATGCCCGCCATGAACTCGGCGAGTGCGGCGGTCATTGTGGACTTTCCGACGCCACCCTTGAGGTTTATGGTCGCAATTACTTTGGCCATGAGGTGCGTCGGTCCTTACATCTCGGATGCGGTGGTGGTCGTCACGGGCGAATTCGCATTCGACGCAGACTCTACGATGACCAGGCGACAATGCGGCTGTGTGGTGGCTGGAGTCGACCATCGGTGTCGTAAACTTCGCCGTTATGGAAGACAATCGCAGCGCACAGTGTGATCTGTCCACGCACTCGGTTGTCGACCTGTTTGCCGGTCCCGGAGGCATCGATGTCGCTGCGACCTGGCTCGGAATGAGTACCCACGGAGTCGAATGGGACGACGATGCGCATGCAACACGTACCGAGGCCGGCCTGGATACTGACCATCGTGATGTTCGTGAGCTAGGTCCGAAGGAATTCCCCAATGCAACCATTCTTGCCGGTGGGCCCCCGTGCCAGACGTTCACAGTGGCGGGATCCGGTAGCGGCCGGGACGCTCTCGATGATGTGCTGAAGTTGGTAGATCGCATGGCTCGGGCTGAAGACGTGTCATCTTCGCTCAAGGGCCTCGATGACGAGCGCACCGGACTGGTGCTCGAACCGCTGCGTTGGGTCCTCGAAGCGCACGGTGCCGGCCGACCGTACGAAGCGGTGGTCCTCGAACAGGTTCAGACGGTCCTACCCGTGTGGGAGGCGATGAAGCCGGTTCTGGAGTCGCTCGGTTACAAAGTTGTGTGCACAGTTCTACGAACCGAAGAGTTTGGTGTGCCGCAGACCCGCCGCCGAGCAGTGCTGCTCGCCAACCGGACAGTTTCGCCGATCCGTCCGGTGCCCACGCACCAGGCGTACCGAGCGGGAATGGTGCGTGGAACCGGAGAATCGCATTTGCTGCCATGGGAAACCATGGGTTCGGCTCTGAAGCGGGGCGAGTGGTTCGAGGTTGTGTCCAACTACGGCTCGGGTGGAATTCCCTCCGCGCGTGGGCGGCGCACTTCTGATCAGCCGTCGGCCACGGTGACCGGCAAGATTTCGCGTAACCGCATTGTCGACCACATGGGGGACGAACAGGAACGGTTCTCTCCCGCCGAAGCTGGTCGGCTGCAAACGTTCCCCCTCGACTACAAATGGGCGGGGCAAGGCTGGGCTCAGCAGGTGGGGAATGCTATGCCGCCCAGGTTAGCTGTTCATGCGCTCGCGGCCGCCTTTGGTCGCGTTCCGGTGACTGCGCAGCTGGACAGCAAGATAGAGGAGTCCTGGATGCGATCACGAGTGTCCGACACGCCGGTTTTAACAGTAGCTCCTGACCTGGGGATGGAAGGTGCGCTGGATCTTGGTGCCGCTGTGGCGGTCTGACTCCAGAGTAGGTAGGGAACAGCGGCGCACTAACCGTCCGACCGTTATGGTTGGATTTCGAGCCGGCACGGCCCGAAGTGAGAGGACCACCACGCGTGACAATCAGCGCTACCCCCGTCGTCGGCTCAGCAGCCGGGGGCGAGTATTCATTCAACGTTGCTCCCGGCTCGATAGTGGAGGTTCGGGATGAGGAATGGTTGGTGTCCTCCGTCGAACCGACGTCAGACGGATACGTAGTGCACGTGTTGGGTCTCTCCGACTTGGTGCGCGACACAGAGGCATCGTTTTCGACTGCACTGGATGAAATTGTGCCGGTCGATCCCACAGACGTAACGGTGGTGGCCGATACCTCGGATAAATTCCGGAGATCACGGTTGTGGCTCGAATCGATGCTCCGCAAGACCCCGGTGGCGATTGCCGATCCCAGCCTCACGACTGCGCACAAGGCACTTGCCCGGCCACTCGAATACCAGTACAAGGCTGTTCGTCAGGCACTCGATCCTGACAACCTTCGCCCGCGCATACTGCTTGCCGATGCTGTCGGTCTCGGGAAGACACTCGAAATCGGGATGATTCTGTCGGAACTGGTCCGGCGTGGTCGTGGTGATCGCATCCTCGTCGTGACTCCGAAACACGTCCTCGAGCAGATGCAGATGGAGCTGTGGACTCGGTTTGCTCTGCCGTTCGTCCGGTTGGATTCTGCTGGGATTCAACGCATTCGACAGATCCTTCCTGCGACTCGCAACCCGTTCACTTATTACAAACGGGTGATCATCTCCATCGACACCCTCAAGAGCGACCGTTACCTCAACCACCTTCGTAAGCAGCAGTGGGACGCGGTGGTCATCGATGAAT
Organism: Rhodococcus sp. EPR-134; assembly: GCF_001647205.1. Classification (NCBI taxonomy): domain Bacteria; kingdom Bacillati; phylum Actinomycetota; class Actinomycetes; order Mycobacteriales; family Nocardiaceae; genus Rhodococcus; species Rhodococcus sp. EPR-134. The sequence goes on along the minus strand of NZ_LVCT01000005.1, from coordinate 17,906 downwards.
CCCACAACGTCACCAATGTTGCCGCTCAAAACAACCGACTCGCCCGGCTGTTGGCGTCGCGGACTGACGCGTTGATTCTTGCGTCGGCAACACCGCACAACGGTCGTGCCGAATCGTTCGCCGAGCTGATTCGCATGTTGGACCCCAGTGCCGTGTCCCCGTCAGGTGAGTTGGATGCCGAGCAGGTCAAAAAGCTTGTCATTCGTCGCCATCGCCATCATCCCGATGTTGCCAGCGAAGTCGGTTCGGATTGGGCGGAACGTCAACCACCACGCAATATCACGGTGGATGCCTCGGCCGCTGAAGACGCAGTAGCCCGCGAACTCGAAAATGTGTGGCTCTGGCCTGAAAAGGGGCAGTCGCCGTGTTCGGGTTCGACGCGGTTGTTTCCGTGGGTGCTCGCGAAAGCATTCCTTTCGTCTCCGGATGCGCTGACGCAGTCGATCGTCGAACGACGAAAGCGGTTGGACCCGGAGGATGCAAGTGCAGCAAGGGAAATCGTGGCGCTCGATCATCTCGGCGAGTTGGTGGCCGCTACACCACTGCGCGAGTCTGCGAAGTACAGAAAGCTCCTCGACTATCTTGCGGAAATCGGCGTCAAAAAGAACGGCGACACCCGCGTTGTCGTGTTCGCGGAGCGCGTCGCGACGCTGAAGGCACTTGCACAGGCCCTATCGAAGGACCTGAAGATGACTCTCACCGAGGGGCGCGACCTTGGTCAGGTGACGGTATTGCACGGTGGACTCAGCGACGTCGAGCAGCAGGACATCGTCGAATCATTCAAACTCGAGTCTTCACCCATTCGAATTCTGGTCACGGGTGACGTTGCGTCCGAGGGCGTCAACCTACACTCGCAGTGTCACGACATGGTGCACTACGACATTCCCTGGAGCCTGATTCGAATCGAGCAGCGCAACGGGCGCATCGATCGGTACGGGCAACGGCATCGCCCTCGGATCGTGACCTTGCTACTGACACCGTCGACGAAGCACTTTGCGGGTGACGTGAGAGTTCTGACGCGCTTGGTGGAGCGAGAACACGAGGCGCACAAGGCCCTGGGCGAATCTTCTTCGCTGATGGGAACTTACGACGTTGCAGCGGAAGAAGAGGCCATTCGTCAAGTTCTCGCCGGCGAGAAGTCCCTGGAGTCCGTGGTGATGACCGTCGATCAGGTGACCTCAGGCGGTGGCCTCAGTGGTCTTCTTGCCCAAATTGGTGCTGCCAGTGTAAGCCTGGACGCATCGTCATCGCCGGTGCCCACCGAGCCGCCGTCAAGCGGCGAGGCATCTACCAGTTTGTATTCGTCCGAGTTCGAGTATCTTTCTGATGCCTTGGAGGAGTTCGTCGGAACGCCGAGTAAACCAGCGCCGAATGGTGTGTCCTGGACTGTGCACAAGGCGCAGTCGATTGCCAGTCTCACCCCGCCGCGTGACCTGAAGCAGCGACTGCAGGTTCTGCCGCAGTCGTATCTTCGGGCGCGGTCGGTCACAGAGACCTACAAGCTGGCGCTCACAGCACTGCGGGGCGAGGAAGAACTGCGCGCTGCGCGGGCAGGGGAGTCGACGTCGACGTGGCCCGAGGCGCATTTCCTTGCGCCCCTTCATCCGATTCTTGATTGGGCTGCAGATCGGTCGCTCGCAGATCTGGGTCGACGGCAGATTTTCGCGGTCTGCGGGGCAGTGCCGGATACGACGGTGCTGGTCCAGGTAACGCAAACGAATACGCGTGGGCAGGTAGTCGCTGCGTCGTTCTACACCGTGGCGTTCCCTGATGTGAACAATCCAAGTTTCGGTCTCGCATCTCCGCACCCGAGCGCGGCTCATGCAATTGCGGTACTTGGCCTCGCTGAAATCAACACAGCCGATCTCGGCAGCGTCGAAGCCTTGCAGCTACTGGTTGCTGCAGCCGTTCGTGCCGCAGATTCTGCAGCCGAAGAACACGCAGGCGCGATCAGGGACGAGACTCGGCAACGAGTGAGTGAATGGACTTCACGCGCCGAACGGTGGACCCACGAAGCTGACGCGCTGATCCAACGTGACGAGTTACGTCAACGGGCAGATCGAGTGTCACACGAGCGAGAAGTCGCCCAATCCATGAATCCCGACCGCCGACTTGTCCGTCCGCTACTCGTCGCGGTGCCGGACAGTTCGATGAGTCAGAATGTAGCGACGACAGGGAAGAGTCTCTAGTGAGTTCAACATCTGATGCCCTGATCGTCGGTGAGGACTTTGTCAGCGAGCATTACTTCACCACTGACGCGACATCTCAGTCGTTCAACGCGCGAGTGATCGATCGGCGCAAGCAATGGGAGTCTGAAAAGGCCGACGGGCAACCAACTGCGCGTTCGCGTTTCACCGCGCAACGTGGTGATCTGACGCGAGACTTCTTGGGCTTGGGTGAAGCTGCGGACCAGCAAACGCTGATTGAGCTCTACTCGAACCTTCGCTCGGTACTCGGGTACGAAGGTGTGCGCTGGGAGATTGTGCGAATTGGTGGAACCGACACCGAATCGGGGCCTGCGCTTGCGGTCCGTACTCGCGGATTGACCGGGCCTGCACCGTTGGTGATCGTCGAAGGTAGGGCGGAGCTCAGCGTCGAGCAGTTGATCGCCAAGGACGAGAAGACGCTGCGAACAGGTTTCAGGACTGGCGACGAGGACGTTCCCGGCGAAGACCTGGCTTCAGTGGCTCAATTGCTGTCCCACCTGTCGACGGCTGAAGACGGTCCACAGTTCATTCTTGTTCTCGCTGGGTCCCAGGCCCTGATCACCGAACGAAGCCGCTGGCTCGAAGGTCGTTACCTTGCCGTCGATCTGCAGCTGATCTGCGAGCGAAATGATGACAAACGAGGTGGTGAGACGGACCGGGCATTAACTTGTTTGGCGGCAGACTCGCTTGCTCCCGATGCCGAAGGCAATATTTGGTGGGCCGGGGTGATCGACGAGTCCGCCAAGCACACCGTTGGAGTGTCCAAGGACCTGCGCGAGGGCGTTCGGCTGTCGATCGAGCTCATCGCCAACGACGTCGTCACTCGGCGAGCCATGCAAGGACTGGCTCCACTGGCAGATTCGGTCGCGCAAGAGCTTGCGGGACAAGCGCTTCGCTACCTGTACCGCATCTTGTTCCTCCTGTACGCCGAGGCCCGGCCCGAGCTCGGCGTACTACCAACAGGTGAGCAGACGTATGAGCGCGGCTACAGCCTTGATCGTCTCCGAGAGCTGCTACTCGTCGAGCTGGTCACACCTCGGGCCGAGAACGGTACGCATTTCCACGATTCGTTGCACACCTTGTTCGAACTTGTAGACATAGGTCACGACGGGTTGTCCGGTGATGCATCGAGAACTGAAGGGCTCACCTTCAGACACCTCAAGGCTGATCTATTTCGGCCGATCGCAACGGCTTTCGTCAATGAAGTCAAGCTGAGTAACTCTGCCGTGCAGAAAGTGCTTCGGAATCTGTTGTTGAGCAAAGAATCTCGGGGAAGAGATCGCGGCTTCATTTCCTATGCAGACCTCGGAATCAATCAACTCGGCGCGGTGTACGAGGGGTTGATGAGCTACACAGGCTTCTTCGCGAAGGACGCGCTGTACGAGGTTGCGAAGAACGGGGATCCCTCCAAAGGATTATGGGTCGTGCCGGAGGGGCGAATCGACGGCATTGTCGAGTCCGACTTCGTCACTGTGAAAGATGAGCTCACCGGGGAGCCGACCAAGGTTCGACATGAGCAGGGCACCTTCGTGTTTCGTTTGGCAGGCCGCGAACGTCAGCAATCAGCCTCGTACTACACCCCTGAGGTGCTGACGAAGTTCACGGTGGGGCAGGCCCTCGAAGAACTGCTCGATCAGGATGGAACGAGCACTTCCGCCGAGGAGATTCTTGGTCTCACCGTGTGTGAACCTGCCCTGGGGTCAGGCGCTTTCGCTATCGAAGCAGTGCGCCAGCTAGCCGATCAGTACCTCACACGTCGTCAGCGTGAGCTGGGCGAGCGTATTGACCCTGAGGAGTACCCAACTGAACTGCAACGTGCAAAGGCGTACATAGCCCTTCATCAGGTGTACGGCGTGGACCTCAATGCAACTGCGGTTGAGTTCGCCGAAATCTCGCTATGGCTGGACACCATGGCGCGCGATCTGGACGCACCGTGGTTCGGATTGCATCTAAAGCGTGGCAATTCACTCATCGGTGCCAGGCGTGCTCTTATTCCGAGTGGGCAATTGAAGTCTCGGGGATGGCTCGATGCCACGCCGATCGACGTTCGCCTTGCGGACTACCTGCTGGGCAAGCCGATTGACGTGGTGGACGGTGTCCACCACTTCTTGGTGCCGACCAGCGGCTGGGGTTCGACCGTCGAGGCCAAGGAAGCAAAAGAGCTCGCGTCAGACGCTCTGGCTGATCTTAAGACATGGCGGAAAGAGCTCAAGCCCCAGCCGACAACTGCCCAGGTTCGCAAACTCAAAGAGCTCGCCGGCCGTGTGGAGACATTGTGGCTGCTGGCACATAAGCGCCTCGAGATCGCCGAGCGGGAGATCCGTCGGCCTATTCCAGTGTGGGGACGCGAAACCGAGAGCGCAGAAACCGTTGTCACGCGCGATCTGATCGAAGCGTCGTTGGCAGACGAGAATGGCGCATATCGGCGTTTGCGTCGGGTGATGGACGCGTGGTGCGCGCTGTGGTTCTGGCCGCTGGTCGACGAGGACGCAACGGTCAATGACGATCTCGTACAGCCTCCGACCTTGGATCAGTGGATCGACACTTTGACCGGTCTACTCGGCACTCCCATCGGAGAGTCGAAGCCGGAGAAGAAGCACGGCCAGCTCAATCTGTTCACAATTCAGTCCTGGGACGAGCTCGAGGCAGTTGAGTCCAACGAGTTGCTCTTTGCGAAAGCTGCCAAAGTTGATGAGCTGAAGAAGAACTCGCCCTGGCTGGTGGTTGCGGAGCGCGTGGCCGCTCGCCAGGGCTTCTTCCATTGGGAACTGGATTTCTCGCCCGTATTCTCGCGAGGAGGCTTCGACCTCCAAGTCGGTAACCCGCCGTGGGTTCGTCCGAGGTCGGACGTCGATGCACTTCTCTCGGAGGGCGACCCGTGGTTTCAGCTGGCCGTCAAGGCGACTCAAGCGGAGTACAAGGCAAAGCGCGAAGCCACGCTCGATATCGAAGGTATCAGCGACCTGGTGCTCGGTGGTACATCGGATGTTGCAGCAACTGCGGCTTTCGTCGGCGATTCAAGGCAGTACCCACATCTCATGGGGCTTCAGCCTGATCTCTATAGATGCTTTATGGAACAGACGTGGCGACACAATTCGCCTCGAGGAACAGTCGGGCTGATACACCTTGAATCGCACTTTACCGACGAGAAGGCAGGCCTGCTGAGGCAGGCCACTTACGAGAGGCTGCGTCGCCACTGGCAGTTCATAAACGAGCTGAAGCTCTTTGAGATCCAGGATCAGAAAACCTTCGGGGTTAATGTCTATGCTCACCTTGGAATTCCGCGATTTCTCAACGCATCATCTCTGTACCATCCGGACACGGTGATCCGTTCTCTAGCTCACGATGGGGCGGGTACGGAGCCGGGAATCAAGACCGCTGAAGGTGCCTGGGATACCAGCCCCCACCTCAAGCGGATCTTGACTGTTGACGATGAAGTCCTGAATTCCTGGAAGGGTGTGTTGGAACAATCTGCGACTCCTATACGCCAAACTCGAATGGTGTACACGGTCAATAGATCGACAGCCAGTGTTCTTGAGAAACTTGCAAATTATTCGAGAATTGGCGATCGGGATCTACTTTTCTCGCGCGGATGGGATGAATCAATTGATCGAAAGAAAGGTTTTTTCGACTCACTCTGGGGGGCGCCTGACAGTTGGTCGGAAGTGATTTTGCAGGGACCACATTTGTTCGTTGGAAATCCCTTCTACAAGGCGCCGAATGCGTCGATGAGAAATCAACAAGACTGGTCAGCGATAGATCTGGAAACACTTGAACCAGAGGCGGTTCCAACTACTTCATACAAACCGGTGGGTGGACGGGCGCGGTACGACGCGGGGTACACCTCGTGGGAAGTCGAGGACGAGAACGGAATCTTGCAGACTGTTCGGGCCCGGGATTGCTATCGAGTGGCATGGAGGCGCATGGCGGCCAATACAGGGGAGAGGACGCTTATTCCGGTCCTGATTCCGCCTGGGGCTGCCCATGTAGACGGAATTTCCTCACTGGTGATGCCAATGCGGCAACCATTGGATCTTGCAGCTACTGCAGCTACCTTGTCTGCGATTGTCTCAGATTTCGCTATTCGTGCTGCTCCAAAGAATGATATTCGTGGTGTGACAATTAATAGGCTTCCGTGTATTCGAAATTCAAGATTCAGTAGTGCATTGGGACTTCGCGCTCTTCGTCTCAATGGACTAACTGGTGCCTATTCTGATCTTTGGAAGCGGTGTTTTTCGGCCGAATTTGCCGATGATGCTTGGGCAGGGGGATTCGTGCATTCGCGTAGGGGTCTGTTAGGCGATGTTAGTGAGGTTTGGACAACGGACGCGCCGTTACGCGTGGCTGCTGATCGTCGCCAGGCTTTGGTTGAGATTGATGCGCTCGTAGCGCTCGGGCTCGGATTAACCGCTGACGAATTGTGCACTATTTACCGCACACAATTCCCGGTTCTCTATGGATACGACCGCAAAACATACCTCTACGACATCAATGGTCGACTCGTGCCCAACGAAGTCCTCAGTGTGTGGCGCAAGAAGGGCGATGCGATCAGCGAGGAAGAACGCACCGCCACAAACCCGGCCGGCAACACGTACACCTACGAATTGCCGTTCCAGTTCCTAGACCGCGAAGCGGACATGCGTGAGGCATATGCGGAATTCGAACGTCGACTTGGTATTACGGGCGGCACGGCAGTGGGTACCAACTGATGGCCTCTGAACTTCTGCCGCTCTCGCAGGCCGAGCGCATCACTGCCAGCCTGCTCGACTACCTCGGCACTACTTTCGCACTTGCGGACCCCGATGCACGACGTGAATTGGATGCGTTTCTCGAACATCCCTCAACCGGGATGTTTCGTGGACCATATCTGCGGCTGCGCATGCCATTTCGGCCTGCCGAAGAAGGCTGGCGAGACTCCTTGGAATGGTATGAGGGTTTGACGCCGTACGGCCATCAGGCCGCCGCGTTCACGCGGCTCAGTAGCGCGAACCTAGGACCTGACAAGTCGCGGCCGTTGCCCACTCTCGTTACGACGGGTACCGGTTCGGGAAAAACCGAAGCATTCCTCTACCCAATTCTCGATCACGTTCTGCGTGCTAAACGCCAGGGCGTGACTGGCACCAAAGCGATCATTCTTTACCCGATGAACGCGCTGGCAAATGATCAGGCGCAGCGCCTCGCCGGTTTGATCACCGAGCACAAGGAGCTCGGCGGAATCACAGCCGCGCTCTACACCGGTGAAGCTGGTGCAACCCGGACGACCGTCGGCCCCGACGGGCTGATCAGCGATCGCGACGTAATCCGAAGCGTCGCACCGGACATTCTGCTGACCAACTACAAAATGCTTGACCAGCTGCTGCTCCGTCCAGCTGATGCAGAACTGTGGCGACAGAGTGCTCACAGTCTTCAATATCTGGTTCTCGACGAATTTCACACCTATGATGGTGCTCAGGGTACCGACGTATCAATGCTGTTGCGCCGCCTCGGAATGACTCTCAAGAGTTACTGGGTAGACGGTGACACCGGCATCTCCGACGAAGACCGCGCCCGCCCACTAGGACGCGTCACGCCGATCGCGACGTCGGCGACTCTGGGAGACGGCAATGACTCCTCGACCATGCTCGATTTTGCCCGCACGGTCTTCGGTGACGAATTCACGGCAGAATCGGTGGTCACCGAATCTCGAGAATCGCTGCAGGAGTGGTCAGATGGCGCTGCCTCGCGAATCGCTGTAACCGGGATTACCGTTGCACAAATTGACGAGAAACGACTTCGAGAGCTCGCATCTGCTTCCAGTGTGACTGATCCTGTTGACGTATCGCGGGCTGCACTTCGGTCGCTCTACACGGTGCCGAATGGATTCGAAGACGACGCGATTGATGGTCTCGGCCTCGATTTGATTCGAGCGCATCCAGTATTTCATCGAATTGTCGAACGCTGCGAATCAGCAGTACCCATTCTCAGGTTGTCTGATCCTGAGTTGTTTGCAGGCACAGACGAGTCTCTCGCGTCAGACCTCGAGCGTATCGACTCAAACATCAGAGCCCAGGCCCTACGAGCGCTGGTCACTACTCTCAGCCACGTGCGTGCGGTTTCGGGACGCACCGCACCATCGGTGGACGTTCATCTCTGGGTTCGGGAGCTGACCCGGCTGGATCGGGCAGCATCGGGGGCGCCCCAGTTCGCCTGGGGCGACGACGGTCTACTGCTCAGCGACGATTTTCATGACGATTCACTCGCGGCTCCGTACCTTCCCGCGCTCTACTGCCGGCACTGCAATCGATCCGGCTGGGGAATTCTGCTCGCACCTACCGGCACGGATCTCGATGTCGACGACTCTACAATCCGGCGTCGCAAGCTCGCTGACGATGACCGCTTCCGGGCTCTTATCCATGCGCCGGTAGAAGGGGAGACCGCGGTCGACTCGACATCGGACTCGAGTGCTCCGTCGAAACCTGCTTCTGCGTCCGAGCTTTCATGGCTGGTAGTCGACGATCGTCGCATCACTCGACAACGGCCTGCCGAATCGGTTGTTGCCGAGGGTGGCGCCGTGCCTGTGTTGGTCAACGTCGGCGACACCGCCGGTGAGGATTCGATTCGAGATGTATGCCCGTCTTGCCGTCAACGTGACGGAATCCGCTTTCTCGGTTCCGCGATCGCGACGATGCTGTCGGTATCGCTCTCGACACTGTTCGGCACCCCCGGCCTTGATCCGCGAGAGAAGCGTGCGCTGGTCTTCACTGACAGTGTTCAGGACGCGGCACATCGCGCCGGTTTCGTTCAGGCGCGATCCAGGGCTCTCACGCTACGAACGTTGATCCGTCAGGCACTCGAGGACGGCGACACCAACCTCGACGCTCTCGCCCACAAGATGATCACCATGGCGGGCAACGACCGTGCCAAGCGCTACCGACTCCTGCCTCCTGAACTCGCCGATCGGGACGACTTCTCGAAGTTTTGGAGTACCGCGCGCCTGAGTCGAGCTTCGGCGACGTTGAGTGGTTTTGTCACCAAGCGACTTCAACTCGATATAGCGATGGAATTCGGTTTACGTGCCGGCGTCGGTCGAACATTAACGCGTACGGGGACGGCCCTTGCCGAGGTCGATGTCTCGCCTTCGGTGTTGCTGCTCTGTGCACGAGACGTGCTCGACGGGCAGGACGTGCAACTGGCATTGGACACGTACACCGATGCACAGTTGGTTCGTTGGGTCCGAGGAACCTTGGAGCACATGCGAATCCGAGGCGCGATCGCACACGATTGGTTCGAGAAGTTTCGGACCGACGACGGCAACCGGTGGTGGATCACCGGAGGCCGCAAACGAAGTCAAGGAATGCCAGGTTTTGGCCGCGGGAACTCCGCACCGGGCTTCCCCGTACTCGGCACGGTCAACCGTCGCGACAGCGACTTCGAGCCAGTAGCGTCTGCCCGCGGTTGGTACGCAAGCTGGACGGCAAAAGCTCTTGCCGTCAGTCCAGCCGAGGGTGCAGTCCTCAGTCGACTGCTGTTCGAGCGTCTAAGGCATCGCGATGTCGTAGGCGAGTTAGCAGGCGGTAGTGGAACTCGAACCTTCCATTTGACGCCGGATTCGGTTGTCGCTCGTCCGATCTCCGATAGTGAGATTTCCGACAAGACGGTCTCGCTGGGGTGTAGCAACTGCGGAGATTCGATCATCAGCGGCCACGACACCGTTGATCAACTTGTTGGTGGTCCGTGCCTGATTGCAGCTTGTGCAGGCACCCTTGAACGCCGGCGTATCGATGACAACTTCTATCGACAGATGTACACCGTTACCGACATTCGTCGAGTTGTCGCGCGTGATCACACGTCGCTGTTGCCCGACGAAAAGCGTTTGGAGTACGAGTCACAGTTCAAAGAAACCAATCCGCCGCCAAACGCGCCGAATGTACTTGTCGCGACTCCGACACTGGAGATGGGCATCGATATCGGTGATCTGTCGGCAGTGATGCTGTCATCGCTCCCGCGCTCCGTCGCGTCGTATCTACAGCGAGTCGGCCGTGCAGGTCGACTGACTGGTAATGCGCTTGCCTTGGCATATGTGACCGCACGTGGCGATCAACTGCCACGCTTTGCCAATCCGGACGCGACGATCAACGGCGCAGTCCGACCGCCGGCAACGTATCTGGATGCCGAAGAGATTCTTCGTCGGCAGTTCATCGCTTCGGTCGCCGATCGATTGGCACGCCTGAAGAATGTGCCACATCCGAGAACCACCCCTGATGCACTCGGGTCGACCGGACCGAAAACCTACTTGGGCACTCTCATATCCGATGCCGAATCACACTCGACGCTCTACGTGGACGAGTTCGTGGCCGGTTTTCAATCGCTGGACGGCGAGGTAGTCGAGCGACTGCGCGACTTCGCCACACCTCAGAGTGGGCCCGAGAGTAGCGAATTGGCGTCCCGGTGCCATAGCGCGTCGATGGAATGGAACCAACGCATCGAGACGCTGCAGCACCGAAAGAAGGCAGTGGACGCGGTTGTTCCACAACTTCATGCAGCAGCGCAGAGCACAGTGGCCACAGATGATGACAAAGTTGCGTACCGTACCGCTCTCGCCGCCCAGCGACTGGTCGGCACGCAACTCGCGTCCCTGCGGTCCGAATACTGGATCAGTGCGCTGGAAGCGTTCGGGCTTTTTCCCAACTACACGTTGCTCGACGATTCGGTGACCCTCTCGGTCTCCGTCAACTGGATACATCCTGAGACTCAGGAATTCGAACACACCGAGTTCGAGCTCACCCGAGGATCCGCCCAGGCCCTACGCGACTTCGCACCCGGATCCACCTTCTACGCAAGTGGATTCGCTATTGCCATCGACGCCGTCGACCTCGGCGCCGAGGGTGACGCTGTGCACGAGTGGGCTTGCTGTCCCGCTTGCGGTTTCATCGCCGACCTGGGGGACGGTGCGCAGCCTCCGGCGACATGTCCGCGTTGTGGAACAGCAGCAATTGCGGATATCGGCCAGCGCCTCCCCGTCGTAGAACTCTCGAGTGTGTCGGCCGTCGTTCGACGTGAAGAAGCGGCTATCGACGACGGCAAAGAAGAACGAATCCGTAACCCGTTCACGATCATTACTGCTGCGGATATCGACCCGACCTCCTTTACCCGCCGTTGGTTCGTCGAAGGACTCGGCTTCGGAGCGACACATCGTCGTTCGATGACGATCCGATGGATCAATACCGGAGGCAGCCGTAGCGGTGGGTCGTCGCGGATTCTCGCGGGCGGCGAGATCGAGTCTGCAATGTTTCGGGTGTGCTCGGAATGCGGAAAGCTCGACACGGACACGCGGCGCAACTCGCCGAGTGAACACCGTCCCTGGTGTTCGTATCGCAAGGCATTGGAAGAGTCGACGCTCTCGATTGCATTGGCGCGGTCATTGACCACCGAAGGACTGGTTTTGCGGTTGCCGCCATCGGTGACGTGGGGCGATTCCTTTGCAGTTCCATCCCTGTCCGCGGCGCTGCTACTTGGGCTGCGTGAACGAATCGGCGGAGATCCGGACCATCTGCAGATCGTGGCTGTGGTCGATCCTGCCGTGAACGGCGAAAACCGACCCGGTCTGCTGCTGCACGACATCGTCCCCGGAGGTACGGGGTACCTCGCTGATCTTTCCGATCCCAGTACCATTTGGGACGTGCTGAGAAGGGCGCACGCTGTCGTCGTATCGTGCGAATGCCAGCACGAAGGGAAGCTTGCCTGCGAAAAGTGTCTGCTACCGTTCGCGTCGTTCACCGAGGTCAAATTCACGTCGCGGAGTGCTGCTGCACGTCACCTGCGGTCGCTGTTGCTCGGCCGGGAGGTGTCAACGGACGACAACAGTCCGATTCCGGATGCGATGCCGTGGAGCATAACTTCGGATGAACCGCCTATGGTCGATCTGGAGTCGAACCTCGAACGGCGCTTCCGGGTCGTGTTTGCCGAGCGCCTCCGGGCGCTTGGTGCAACGATCGTCGAGAAACCGACCGACAGAGGCGTCGCGTGGGACGTGGCGCTTGGATCATCCAACAGATGGAGTTTGAGGCCTCAGGAAAATATCCTGGGAAGCAAGCCGGACTTCGTTCTGACGTCAGCGACGCCGGGTGTTCCTCCGACCGCGATCTTCACCGACGGATGGCAATTCCATGCCAGCCCTTCGAAAAATCGGCTTGCGGACGACGCGGAGAAGCGACGCAACCTACGTGAAGGTGGCTACCAAGTCGTCGCCGTGACGCATCAAGATCTCGAGGGTAAACCATCGACGTCACCGATCTTGGCCGCCGAGCGCGTCCCGGGGTTGCTGCAGATGGCGGGTGATCAGCTTGCCAAGAGTTCTGTCGACCTCGTATTCGCCACCGCCATTGATTTACTGCTTGCGTGGATGCAGAGCCCGCAAGCGCAGTCGCGGCGGAACCTTGCACATTGGCTCCCAGTACTGGCGATCATGGGAATGAGTGCATCGGCAACTCAGACCGGCGGTGCGGCACCTGCGGTGCTCGCGGGACGGCTGATCGACGGTGGTGTTGTCGCGGATCCGAATGGGGACACGATCACGTGGCGAGACCGTGGATTCGCGATCGCGGTGCGGGTCCCCGCCGGAAAGTCGCCCAACGATGCAGAGATAGCCGTCGTCATCGACGACGACGATTCTGCGTTGTCCACGGAGACACGCGATTTGTGGAGGGAATGGCTTCGGTGGTCCAACCTGCTCGAGTTGCGCCCGCTTCCGGCGGTCGTGACTACGCGCCGGCACCTGGCGTCTTCATCGATGAATCTCGGTTCGCCCGCCTCGACTGTCACGGGGGGCCCAAGTGAATCTGTGACACTGACCGGGCCTTGGCGTGAGGTGTACGACGAGGTGGTTCAGGCGGCTCAGCCGCTGGTGACCGGATTGGCGGCGTCTGATCTACCAATTCCGGAGGTCGGTGAGGAGTTCGCAGGGGTGCCTCTCGAAATATCCTGGCCTTCACTGCGAATCGCTGTCGATCTGGGTCTTGATGCTGAGGATCGCGAGGGGTTGACGGCGGCAGGATGGACGCTGTGCCCAGTGGACGCGAAGAAGGTAATCGAGCTTGTCCAAGCAGAGGGTCTTGCACAAACGCCTTCTGTGACTATTGATTCAGTGAAAGGCGAGTAGATGCCTCAGATTGTCATCGGACGTGGACTGGACAAGATCGATGGGAGTCTCCACAAGGCAACCTATGCGTTTTTGGCGAAGCTGTCGGCTAACGACGACAACAAGAGCCTGCACATTGAGCCGATCAACAACTCGGCTGATCCTCGCGCACGGACGGGAAGGGTGGACCTCTCCAATCGTGCGGTTCTGTTCAAAGTTCAAGGCAGCGGCCAGGACGCATCGTACGTATTCATCGGTACCTACCCGCACGACGAGGCAATCAAGATTGCTCAGACACAAAGGATGGCCGTCAATCCGCGTAACGGTATCGCTGAGCTACTGCCGGTCGAAAATGCAGCTCCAGCGCCGGTTTACTCAGCGCCGGTTGAAGTTTCCGAAAACCGTACGCCGTCGATTGAACAATCCTTACGCCGGCGTGAGTTCACAGCTGAAGATTTGACGGAGCTGGGACTGGACCTCGAGTTTGCCTCGGGTGCTCTGGACATCAACGATCCTGATGCATTGCTCGAGTACGCGGAGACGGCGCCGGCAACGTGGCAAGGCACTGCTCTCGTCGACATCTTCACGGGAACGTCATTGGCAGATGTCAAGGAGAAGTACGCGCTCGATACCGTCGAACCCGATGACGGTACCGAGGACGACAAACTGCTCAGGGCCCTCCGGCATCCCGCGGCGCGAATGGAATTCGCGTTCATCGAGGACAACGACGAGCTGCGCGAAGCTATCGAGCGTCCGGATTTCGCCGCATGGCGCATCTTTCTCCATCCGGAACAGCGTGCGTATGCGTTCAAAGACATCAACGGCCCCTTCCGTCTGACTGGCGGTGCAGGAACCGGCAAGACGGTCGTCCTTCTCCATCGCGCACGCGAGCTTCATCGCAAGAACCCTACGGCGCGAATCGTCCTCACAACCTACGGCGCCACCCTCGCGGAGAGCCTACGGGCGCAATTTCGCCAACTTGATTCCACCGTGACACTCGCGGCCGACATAGGGAAGCCGGGTGTCTACATTGCCGGCGTCGACGCCATCGCTTCGCGCGTCCTGCACAAATACGAAGGTCAGCTTGGCGGAGGTGTTGATGTAAACGGCGCAGTTGCAACAGTTCTCGGTCCTCGAACCGCGCAAGTGTTCAAGAATCAGGGTTTCGATGCATGGAAACAGGCGATCGGTGCTTACGGAGCCGATCTGCCGAATGAGTTGAAAGTGGACTCGTTCTTCGAAGCGGAGTACAGCTTGGTAGTTCTGCCGAACTCTGTCACGACGCGCGAGGAGTACTTGCGCGTGAAGCGCTCTGGAAGGGGGGTGTCACTCAATCGGTCGAAGCGAAACGCGGTGTGGGACGTCATAGCCGGCTACCGAGCATCTGGAGCGGCGTCAGGTTCGACTGACTTCGACGAGAAAGCTGCCATCGCTGCAGCAGTGCTGCGTGACGGATCGTCGGCACTCGCCGATCACGTGCTCGTGGATGAATCTCAGGACTTGAGCCCGAGCCGTTTTCAGCTCCTTCGAGCCCTCGCATCTGAAGGTAAGAATGATCTGTTCTTTGCGGAGGACACTCATCAGCGGATATACGGCCAACGGGTTGTTCTAGGACGGTACGGCATAAACATTGTGGGGCGCTCGCGTCGCCTGACGCTCAATTACCGAACGACCGAACAGAACTTGCACTACGCCCTCGGGATTCTCTCTGGCACAGAATTCACCGATCTGGGTGATCTACCGGAGACTTCCGAGGGTTACCGATCCGCTCGCAGTGGGCCTAAACCCCAACAGATTTCGGTATCGAACCTCACCGAGCAATATGACGTCGTCGCCAAGCTCGTGAATAGTTGGACAGCGGCTGGCACGGATGCAGAATCCATCGGTTTGCTTGTCCCCACAAAGAAAGAGGGACAAGCACTTCCGCGCGCACTGGGTGAACGTGAGACGTCTGCAACCTTCGTCGACCGGAATTCATCAGGTGCCAAGGGAACTCCTCAGGTGATGACCATGCACCGGGCAAAGGGTATGGAGTTCGCGAAGGTTGTTCTCGTTGGAGTGGGAGAGAACTCGATTCCGCGGTCCTATGTGGTGGATTCACTTCCGGAGGGGGAGCGTGACGACGCGCTTCAGAGGGAGAGGTCGCTGCTATATGTGGCTGCAACTAGAGCAAGAGACAACTTAGTCGTGGTGTGGACTGGAAAGCCTAGTGCGTTGCTTCCTGAAATAGGTTGACAAATCGGTCTTTCGGAGGCTGTCGCTCCATATCTCACCAAATACAGGAGTAGAACGAAAATGAGTGACGTTGGTGGGCAGTGGCGTCCATATCCGCTTTGGGGAGGGCGCGGAGACTGGTGCAACGAGGAAGTAGTCGGTGTTCATGCCTATACCGATGCGATCAGGTCGACTTTGGGTTCCGACTTCGACCCTGGAGGTACATCCGTCCGTAGAACGGTGGAGCTCATCCCGGAACCCGGCAATCCGCATGATCGCTATGCAGTCTCGGTCAGGGCATCGAACTATTTGATCGGCTACTTGGCGCGAGAGCGGGCGATCCTGTTCCACAGTCGCTTGGCGGAGCTGATCAAGCGCGGGTTGGTGCCTACAGTGCCCGCATCGATCCGTGCTTACGACCGCAACTCTTGGGACGACACGCCAGGCACTCCAGTGGCGTTGTCTGTCTCCGTGGAGATTCAGCTCAGTGAACCGCATCTATTGATACCAGGCAACGAACCACCTGAGATCCCGTACACGCTGCTACCGTCTGGCGCCTCTGTCCAGGTCACCAAAGTCGACGACCATTTCGACGTGCTTCGGAATTTTGTAGAGCCGGAGGGCGAGCTGGAATTGCTCGTCACTTTGCATGAATTAGACGTGAGCACTGCGAGGACGGAAAAGAAGGTGGTCGAGGTCCGTGTCGACGGCCATCGCATCGGGCAGCTGACTCCGCAGACAAGTGCGAAGTTCTTGCCTGCGGTTCGTCATCTCGGAGGCCGAGGGCTCGTCACTGTCGGGAGGGGGTGGTTTCGAGGTTCATCCGTCTCTGCGCAGGTGTCTTTGATGGCGGCGAAGGCGCATGAGCTACCCGAAGACTTCTTGACCGGTGAGCCTTGGACCGTAATCGCCTTGAACCGGCCGAGCCGAATACCAGTCGACGAGGGCAGATCGGTGTGCGCCGAGCCGATTCCCACGTTCGCAATCGATATGGTGACCACCCGTCCACTGACGCCGTGGCAGCAGAAGGAAGCAACCAAGATGCTTATCGCTGCTTCCACTGCGGTTGCCTCGCGAGGCCTACCGGTTGTCGAGCCGCAGGTGAGTTCTGATTCGATCAAAGCAATTGTGTTGGAAAGCCATTCGGCGGATATCTTGGCTGCCCTGGCAGGTATCGAGGACTCGGACTTCGCATTAGCGGTCAAGTACCGGTCGCTCCAATAATTTTGGATCGACCGTTGACCCAACCGCCTAGGTCGTCAGCAGTTTCTTCTGCACCTTCCCCATAGCGTTGCGGGGCAAGCTGTCGACCAGACAAACCTGGCGTGGGCGCTTGTGGATCGACAGTGATTCGGCGACGAAGTCCGAAACCACAGCGCAGTCGGCTACGTCGCCGACGATGAAGGCGACTATGCGCTGTCCGAGATCGTCGTCCGGCACACCGACGACGGCGGCCTCGCGAACGCCGGGGTATGCCAGAAGTGCCTGTTCCACCTCGCCTGCACCGATGCGGTATCCACCGGACTTGATCATGTCGACCGACTCGCGACCTACGATGCGGTGGAATCCGCTGTCGTCGATCACCGCGATGTCGCCGGTGCGGAACCAGCCGTCTTCGGTCATGGATTCCGCTGTCTTCGAGGGGTTCCCGAGGTACTCGTCGAAGAGAACGGCGCCCGCAACTTCCAGTTGCCCAAGCTGCTCTCCGTCGTGCGCCGACAATTGGCCGTTCTCGCCGCGCAACCTCGTCCTGACTCCCGGAACGGCGTGCCCGACCCAACCCGGGCGACGTTCGCCGTCGTGCGTCGTGCTGACGGTGATGAGGGTTTCACTCATTCCGTAGCGCTCGACGGGAGCCAACCCGGTCAGCGATTTCATCCGCTCGAACAATGGAACCGGAAGTGGTGCACTTCCGGACACGAGCAAGCGCGCGGATCGCAATGCTGCTGCCGCCGAGGGCTCACCGCACACGCGTGACCAGACGGTCGGAACACCGAAGTACAACGAGCCACCCGCTGCGGCAGACGAATCCGGAGTTGGTCTGAAGGTATGAATCAGCGGCGAACCCACGCGCAAGGCGCCCAACACGCCGAGAATCAACCCGTGGACGTGGAAGAGGGGCAGTCCGTGGACGAGTGTGTCCTCTGGCGTCCAATTCCACACATGAGCGAGCGCGTCGAGATCCGCAGCGATCGATGCTCGCGAGAGGACAACGCCTTTCGGAGCTCCGGTGGTTCCCGAGGTGTACATGATCAGTGCGGTAGCTGCCGCGCTCGGTTCGGGATAGGACGTCGCAGATCGCGCGTGAATATCGATGGGAATCAACGGGATACTCGAATCCGACGGTCCTTCTCCGAGTATCAGTTCGG
>NZ_LVCT01000004.1:0-23573 GCF_001647205.1 Rhodococcus sp. EPR-134 | reverse complement strand
GCGACCACTGTCTCGAGGCGGGCGGCGGCTTGTACTGCCACTCGCTGTGCACCGTGGATTCGATCGGCGACCGCGGTGGCGGCGGCAAACAAGTCGGCGCGAGAGAGGGTTGCGCCTTCGCCGAAACTGACCGCCGCTCCGTGGTCGTCGAAGATGCGGGGGTCGAGGGAGCGCAGAAGTGTGGATTCGCTGTTCATCGCGAGTTCCCTTTCTTTGAGCGAAGATTCAGACGGACCAGGGAACAACGAACATCAGCCAGGCGAGAATCGGCGTCACCACCATGATGGTCATGCCCCACCGCATCGTCAGCCCGAACACCACGTCGCGTTCTTCCGGAGCGGCGTTCGCGACCACCAGCGCGCCGTTGGTCGAGAACGGACTGCAATCGACCAGAGACGAGGAGATTGCCAGCGCGATGACCAGACCGGTTGCATTGACCTGACCGGTCATGAGGAATGGAATTGCCAAAGGGATGAGTGCGCCGAGGATTCCCGTGGTGGATGCAAACGCCGACACGATCGCGCCGATCAGACAGATCAAGAACGCCGCGAGAAGTGGAATCCCCACGTGTGCAACAGAATCCCCGAGCCACTGGACGGTGTTCTGGTTCTGCAGAAGAGCGACGTACGTGACGATTCCGCCGATGAGGAGCACGGTGCCCCAGCTGATCTTGTCGACGGCGCCGCGGGCGGAGGCCGGGAAGATCAGGGTGAGAAGTACCGCGACGGTCAGTGCGGTGAATCCGACGTCGAGGTCGAACACCAAGGCGCCGAGTGCAAGCGACGCCAGTCCGAGCAGGGTGAGTCGCCGCTCGAGATTGAGCGCTCCCTCGTGCGGAGCGGCCCCACCCGAGGACTTGCCGCCACCCTTCGAGCTGTCGCTGGAACCCGAACCGGTGATGGTGTCGCCACCGCCAGACGCATTGCCGACTGCGTTGACGAGCACGCGTTCGGAGGCGCCGCGCGCAATCAACGCGCGTCCGCCGAACGAGACGTACGCGATGGCAGCAACAACGGCCGCGGCCGCGAAGGTCGAGACGAACAGCAAGGCCGGGCTCGACGGGAGGCCGTTCTGACGCATGACGTCGTTGGTGATCACACCGAAGATTCCGATAGGGGAGAAGCTGCCCGCCGTTGCGCCCTGGACGACCATGAAGCCCATCAGCATGGGGTGGATCCGGTAGCGGGTGGCGAAGCCCATTGCCACAGGCGCGATGATGGCGACGGCAGCGGGACTGACCGCGCCCATGGCGGTGACGGCCGCGCACACCGCGAACATCGCCCACGGCACGAGGGCCACTCGTCCTCTGACCGCGCGGACTGCCGCGTGAATGATCCAGTCGACCGTGCCGTTGTTTCTGGCCAGCGCGAACAGGTAGGTGACGCCGACCAGGATGACGAAGAGGCTGGCCGGGAAGCCGTCGAGGATCTCGCTGGTATCGACGGTGAAGACCAGTGTTCCGACGACGAAGGCAGCCACCAGGGCGAGCGCACCCATGTTCACCGACCTCACGGTGGATATGACGAACACCAGGACAAGTACTGACAGGGCTATGACATTTGCCATCGAACTCTCAATCCGTTCGCGACCAGCTTGTGGTCTGCATCACTTGGAATTGGCCTAGCCTCTCTGCCACTGCTCCATTTGTCAAGTACACTCCGAGGCATGAATTCGACGTCATCGCCCGGCTCGCGCTCGGGCCTGCCCGGACGATTGAAGCGTCCGCGTCTGTATGAGCAGTTGGCCGAGCACATTTCGAATTTCATCGAGGCTCAAGGCCTTTCGCCCGGCGATCGGCTTCCTCCCGAACGCAGCCTGGCTGCCGAACTCGGCGTCAGTCGAGCGTCGCTGGCTCAAGCGCTCGTGGCCCTCGAGATTCGGGGCAGAGTCGAAATCCAGCACGGTAACGGTGCGGTGATTCGCGAAGCTCCGACGCCCGACGCGGGTAGGTCTGCAGACTCGGGAGTGCGGTTGCAAGACCGAACCGTCGATGAACTGACTGCTGCCAGGGAGGCGATCATGGCCGGCCTGGCTCGGGCGGCGGCGTCGAATCCCAACGCTGCGCTTCGGGTCGCGATGTTGACCGACGACGGGACCGCGAGAAACTTCGCCGAGACATGGCGCTGCGTCAGGCACCTGGCCGGTGGCGGCCTATTGGCTGATCTCGACGACACCATCGCCAAGCAGGCAGACGTGCCCGAGTCCTCGGCGCGACTGTCTGCGCGACTCGATCAGCTCGCCCACCGGATCATCGACGGTGACCAATCGGGCGCCGCTGACGCTGTTGCGGGAATCCTCTCCGAAACGGCCTGACGAATAACGACGGACGAGCGTCGGAAAAGCGCACGATAACCACTATGAGCATGTTCGCTCACAGGAAACTGTGCTGCGACGTAGCCCGGGAACCTGATCGGCAATGCGCACGTTGAACACAGTGACGACCGTTCCAACCAAGCGGCACGGCCGCTGGCGGGCATCGATGGGGCCGATCGCGGTAACCTGCAGGTGTCCGGTTGGCAGCCGGAAGGCGACCTGGCAGACCCGCACTCTCGAAAGGACCGGCCACATCGGCCGACCTGTATGAACCGTAAGACTGTGTTCCGTAACGTGCTACTCGTAGCCGTCGTGCTGTTGGTGATCTATGCCTTCAGCTACTTCAGCAACGACACCCGCGACTTCAAGACCGTCGACACCTCGGTCGCGATCTCCCAACTCGACGCCAAGAACGTTGAGTCGGCGCAGATCGACGACCGTGAGCAGCAGGTTCGTCTGTGGCTCAAGAACGGCAACGACGCCACCGACGGTAAGACGCAGATCCTGGCGAAGTACCCCGCGAGTGCGTCGGAGCAGATCTTCGACAAGGTCGAAGGCGCCGGTGCGGACAAGTTCAACACGACGGTCACTCAGGAGAGCTGGCTGACGTCGATCCTTCTATTCGTGCTGCCGATGATCATTCTGTTCGGCATCTTCTTCTTCGTCATGAACCGGATGCAGGGCGGCAGTGGTCGCGGCGGAGTCATGGGATTCGGTAAGTCGAAGGCCAAGCAGCTCACCAAGGACATGCCGAAAACCACGTTCGCCGACGTCGCCGGTGCGGACGAGGCTGTCGAAGAGCTGTACGAGATCAAGGACTTCCTGCAGAACCCGGCTCGCTACCAGGCGCTCGGCGCCAAGATTCCGCGCGGTGTGCTGCTGTACGGCCCTCCCGGAACCGGTAAGACGCTGCTCGCTCGCGCTGTCGCAGGCGAAGCCGGCGTCCCGTTCTTCACCATCTCCGGCTCGGACTTCGTCGAGATGTTCGTCGGTGTCGGTGCTTCGCGTGTTCGCGACATGTTCGAGCAGGCCAAGCAGAACAGCCCCTGCATCATCTTTGTCGACGAGATCGACGCCGTCGGTCGTCAGCGCGGCGCAGGATTGGGCGGCGGACACGACGAGCGCGAGCAGACACTCAACCAGTTGCTCGTCGAGATGGACGGCTTCGGTGATCGCACCGGCATCATCTTGATCGCCGCAACCAACCGCCCCGACATCCTCGACCCCGCACTGCTGCGTCCGGGACGTTTCGATCGCCAGATTCCGGTCGGCGCCCCCGACCTCGCCGGTCGCCGCGCGATCCTGCGCGTGCACTCGCAGGGCAAGCCGATCGATCCCAACGCCGACCTCGAAGGTCTCGCCAAGCGGACCGTCGGAATGTCGGGTGCTGATCTCGCCAACGTCATCAACGAGGCTGCACTGCTCACCGCACGCGAAAACGGGACCGTCATCACCGAAGCCTCGCTCGAGGAATCGGTGGACCGTGTTGTCGGTGGACCGCGGCGTAAGAGTCGCATCATCAGCGAGCACGAGAAGAAGATCACGGCGTACCACGAGGGCGGTCACACGCTGGCTGCTTGGGCAATGCCTGACATCGAGCCGGTCTACAAGGTCACGATCCTCGCTCGCGGACGCACCGGCGGCCACGCGATGACCGTGCCCGAGGACGACAAGGGTTTGATGACGCGTTCGGAGATGATCGCTCGTCTCGTCATGGCAATGGGTGGACGCGCCGCCGAGGAGTTGGTGTTCCACGAGCCCACCACCGGAGCGTCGTCCGATATCGACATGGCGACCAAGATCGCCCGCGCGATGGTCACCGAATACGGCATGAGTGCCAAGCTCGGCGCGGTTCGCTACGGACAGGAGGGCGGGGATCCGTTCCTCGGCCGTTCGATGGGCGTTCAGTCCGACTACTCACACGAGATCGCCCGTGAAATCGACGAAGAGGTGCGCAACCTCATCGAGGCAGCGCACACCGAAGCGTGGGCAATCCTCAACGAGTACCGCGATGCGCTCGACCTCATCGCTACCGAACTGCTCGAGCGTGAGACGTTGACTCGCAAGGACCTCGAGAAGATCCTTGCCGGCGTCGAAAAGCGTCCGCGCATCACGGCTTTCAACGATTTCGGTGGGCGTACGCCTTCGGATCGTCCGCCGGTGAAGACTCCTCGCGAACTCGCGATCGAGCGCGGCGAAACCTGGCCGGAGCCAGCTGCCGCACCTGTTCTCGTCAAGGCAGGTGCACCCAACAGCGGTGCCCCCAACGGTGGTCTCCCCAACAACGGTGGTCTCCCCAACAACGGCAACCAGGGACCCTCGAACGGCTACGCACAGCCTTCGTACCCGCAGCCGAGTGCTCCGCAGCAGACTCCGCAACCGGGAACACCCGACTACGGAGCGCCCGCCGGATGGTCGGCACCGGGTTGGCCTCCGCGTGAGAACCCGTCGCCGACGTACCCCGGACAGCAGTCGGGTGGGTACACCGGTGGACAGAATCCGACCCCGCCGAACCAGTCGCAGGGCCAGTACGGTCAGCCCCAACACGGTCAGCCCCAGCCCGATCAGGGGCAGTACGGCCAGCCGCACCCGGGGCAGCAGGCGTACCCGGAGCAGCCGCATCCCGGCCGCCGTTACCCCGCGCAGCCCGATTACCCGGTGCAGTACCCGGACAGTGGACCCTTCGCCGATCCGAACCGGGGAAACCCGTCGGGTGAAAACCAGTGGCAGAGCCCCGCACCGGAACAGCCGCAAACTCCTCCGCCGCATCATTCGGCTGAGGACGAGGGACCGAGCACCGTTCGCTGGGACGGACCGGACGGATCTCGCTGACCTTGCGCCACTAGGCTCTGCGGCGGGGGACCTGTGAACAATTCTCGAGGAGAGTTCGGTTGTCGGTGAATGATGTGGCCAGTGAACTGGTGTCGCTCGGAACGGGCCGCCCGTTCGATCAGGCGCGGGCAGAGGCTGCCGTACGGGAATTGTTGATCGCGGTCGGTGAAGATCCGGAGCGCCCAGGCCTGCTCGATACGCCGGCCCGGGTTGCGCGCTCGTACAAGGAGATCTTCGCGGGTCTGTACTCCGAACCCGACGACGCGTTGAACACAACTTTCGACGAGGGTCACCAGGAGTTGGTGCTCGTGCGAGACATTCCGATGTTCTCGACGTGCGAGCACCACCTGGTGTCCTTCCACGGTGTTGCTCACGTTGGCTACATCCCGGGAAAGTCGGGCAAGGTCACCGGTTTGTCGAAGCTCGCGCGCGTCGTCGACCTGTACGCCAAGCGTCCGCAGGTTCAAGAACGCCTGACCAGTCAGATCGCGGATGCTTTGATGCGCAAGCTCGACCCGCGTGGAGCCATCGTCGTCATCGAAGCCGAGCATCTGTGCATGGCGATGCGCGGTATCCGCAAGCCCGGAGCCAGCACGACCACGTCTGCGGTTCGTGGGCTCCTGCAATCCAGCGCGGCCTCGCGGTCCGAAGCGCTGGACCTCATCCTGCGTAAGTGAGCAAGATGTCCGCGGCTCCCGTTGCAGGCAGCGATCCGGCCCGGATGGTCGTGATGGGGATTCTGAACGTCACCGCCGATTCGTTTTCCGACGGTGGTCAATTTCTCGATCGTGACGCGGCGATCGCTCGCGGACTCGAACTGCAACGCATCGGCGTCGACATCGTCGACGTCGGCGGCGAGTCGACGCGTCCCGGAGCCACCCGCGTCGATCCGAAACTCGAGGCGGACCGAATTGCCCCGGTGATCGAAGAACTCGTGGCAGCCGGAATTCGCGTCAGCGTCGACACGATGCGTGCTTCCGTCGCCGCCGCCGCGATCGAAGCGGGCGCAGGCATCGTCAACGACGTATCGGGTGGTCGCGCAGACCCCGACATGGCCTCCGTTGTGGCCGACGCCGGAGTGCCCTGGATCCTCATGCATTGGCGCTCGGCCGGTGACTACGTCCATCGTGGCAGCGCCGATCACTACGACGACGTGGTCCGCGACGTCCGTGACGAACTGCTGTCGCAGGTCGATCTGGCGTTGAAGGCAGGGGTCGATTCGTCGTCGATCATCCTCGACCCCGGCCTCGGGTTCGCTAAGAACGCCGACCACAACTGGGCACTGTTGCGCGCACTACCCGAGTTCAACGCGACCGGATTCCCGGTACTGGTCGGCGCTTCCCGAAAGCGGTTCCTGGGGTCTCTGCTCAGCGATCCCGACGGCAATCCGCGTCCACCTGGTGGCCGCGAGACTGCGACGGCCGTGGTCTCCGCCCTTGCAGCGCGCGAAGGCGCCTGGGGAGTTCGGGTGCACGACGCACAAGCTTCGCTCGACGCCATTGCCGTGGTCGACGCCTGGAACCGTGGACGAGAAAGGGCCTGACATGGGGGACCGAATCGAATTGCGCGGACTGAAGGTTCGCGGCAATCACGGAGTGTTCGACCACGAGAAGCGTGACGGTCAGGACTTCTTCATCGACATCACCGTATGGATGGACTTGGCTCCCGCCGCGGCGTCGGACGACCTGACGCAGACCCTGCACTACGGCGAGTTGGCGGAAGCCGCCGCAGCGATAGTCGCCGGCCCGTCGCGCGATCTCATCGAGACCGTCGCCGCGGAGATCGCCGACGACGTCATGAAAGATTCGCGAGTCGAGAGCGTCGAGGTTGTTGTCCACAAACCGTCGGCACCGATTCCGCTGGTTTTTGCGGACGTCGCCGTCGTCGCACATCGGACCCGATCGGCATGACGCGCGCTGTTCTGTCGATCGGTTCCAACATCGGCGACAGCGTGGCTCACCTGCAGTCCGTTGTCGACGGGTTGGGCAGCGCCGTCGTTGCTGTCTCACCGGTCTACTCGACCGCGCCGTGGGGTGGCGTCGAGCAGCAGGATTTCTACAACGCGGTGGTGGTGGTCGACGATCCCGAAGCCGATGCCGCTGAATGGCTTCGCCGCTCGCAAGCTCTCGAGGAAGCCGCAGACCGGGTGCGCGAACAGCGGTGGGGGCCACGGAGCCTGGACGTGGACGTAGTCGACTGCGAAGGCGTCGTCAGTTCCGATCCCGTGCTCACACTTCCGCATCCGCGCGCGCATCTTCGGGCATTCGTTCTCGTTCCTTGGCTGGACGTCGAGCCTGACGCGACGCTGATCGTCGACGGCCAGAAGTTGCCGGTGGCACAAATTCTCGACGGCCTCGATCGCACTGAGCGCGAAGGTGTCCGCATTACCGATGTGGTGCTTGCGCGGTGACCGAAAACGACAAGGGTTTGAAGCCGACCCGGATCAGTGAACTCGCGGTACTCGCCGCAGTGGCGGCCGTGGCCACCTGGATTCTGATTCGCGTGTTCTACGGTTCGATGCCGCCCATCCCTGTTTATGCGGGAGCGTCGCTGTACTTCGTGGCCGTTGCCGAGGCCGTCTTCGCTTTTGTCATTCGTTCACGCGTCAAGAACCGGCAGGTCGGCGACGGGCTCAGACAGCTTCATCCGATCACCGCCGCCCGAGCGCTGGCATTGGCCAAAGCATCCGCTTTGGTCGGTTCAGCTACCGTCGGTGTCTGGGTCGGAGTGCTGGTGTATCTCATCCCACAGCGCTCGGTTCTGCAGGCTGCAGCCTCCGACACGCCGGGCGCGTGGGTGGGGTTGGGCGCCGCAATTGCGCTGGTAGCGGCAGCTCTGTGGCTCGAACATTGTTGCAAGACGCCGGAAGATACACCTGACGAGCCTGCGCACTGACAGCCTGGTCGGCAAATCACCCACCGAGGTACGTGGCGACCCCGGTCTCGGCAAGTACCCTGGCAACCATGACAAATTCTGGTCGATCGAAGTCTGCGCGCCGAAGCAAGCGCAGCGCGAGCCAGATGATCATTGCTGCTCTTCTGGCACTTGCTGTCATTGCTTCGCTGTTTCTGATTTTCAGTAACAGCGTTCAGCTTCTTCGGGTGGGTCTGGTCGTCGCTCTGTGGGCAGCCACCCTCGGCGCTATCGCCATGACCAAGTATCGGCGTGAGTCGGCACTGGACAAAGCCAAGGTTGCCGATCTGCAGACCGTGTACGAACTGCAGCTCGAACGTGAAATTTCTGCTCGACGCGAGTACGAACTGAGCGTCGAAGGTCGCGTGCGACGTGAGGTGACCGCGGACGCGGAGGAGCTGGCCGGGTTGCGCGCCGAATTGGTGGCGCTGCGCCGAAACCTCGAAGCACTGTTCGAAGGTGGGCTGCTGCCCGAACAGACCGCGCTCAAGACCGATTCGACGCGAGTGCCGGAACTTGGCGGTAGTTCGTACGGCGCGTACCAGCCGGCACCGTCGGGGTTGTACGTTCCCGGCGCCGGCCAGAGCGGGCCCAGCCAACCGGCACCGAACGTCGGCGGCTTGGCTTCGCCCAACGACGATCCGGTGACTGCTGAGACAACCGTCGTGTTCGCGGAGACGTCGTGGCGTGACAGCAGCTTCGTGGCGCCGCGCGTCATCCCGACCCAGAAGTCTCGAGAGACGCAGAAGCCACAAGAGACGCAGAAGCCCCAGAGCGGGAACCAAGCACCGAGTTCTCCGGTGAGTTCCTCGCCGACACGAACGGTGAAAGACGTTTCGGTGAAGAAGGATTCGGAGCCGGTCGCGCCGGTCGAGCCTGAAGTCAAGGCTCCCGCCCAGGCCCCGAACATCGAAGATGCCGTCATCGAAGACGCTGTCGTCGAAGAGGTACCCGAGGTTGTTCCCGCGGTTGTTCCCGAAGCTGTCGCGGAAGCTGAACCCGAATCCGCTGCGGAGCCTGACGCGGAGCCGCGACGTCGTCGCCGTGCTGCTCCGGAAGATGCCGCCAGTGGTGCTCATTCCAACGGATTGACCGTCGCCGAAATCATGGCGAATCTGAGTTCGAACAACCCGTCCGAAGGCTCCGGTCGACGCCGTCGCCGAGAGGACTGAGTCGCAGATCACTCGCCCGGCCATGGCATGACGGTTCGGGCGAAGGATATCCTCGGACGCAGAACGTCTGGTACCCGCCGAGCGGGACTGGAACGAACGAGAGGAATCCGGTGACTTCCTTCGGGATCACTAATGGACCTGCACCTGCGCGATTGACGGTAGGAATTGTCTCCGCAGGCAGGGTCGGAACAGCTGTCGGTGCCGCATTGGAGCGAGCCGGTCATGTTGTCAGCGCTTGCTCCGCCGTCTCCAGCGCCTCGGTTGCCCGCGCTGTGAAGCGGCTTCCCGATACCGAAATTCTTCCGGCCGCCGACGTCGCAGCTCGTTCCGAGTTGCTGATTCTCGCCGTTCCTGACGATCAACTTGCGGATCTTGTTCGAGGTCTGGCGGCCACCCATGCCGTCAAGCCGGGCACGCTCGTCGCCCATACGTCCGGTGCCAACGGGATCGCGATCCTGACTCCACTCACCGAACTGGGCGCACTACCCCTGGCTATCCATCCGGCGATGACGTTCACCGGTCACGACGAGGACACCGCACGGCTGTCGTCGGCATGCTTCGGAATCACCGCTGCCGACGACATCGGTTACGCGATCGCGCAGTCACTGGTCCTCGAGATCGGCGGCGAGCCCGTCCGAGTGCGCGAGGAGAACCGCGCGCTCTACCACGCCGCACTGGCTCACGGCAGTAATCACCTGGTCACGCTCGTGGTCGACGCCGTCGAGGCCCTGCGAGCGTCGTTGCAAGGTGACGAGCTGCTCGGTCAGCAGTTGGTCGACGGCGATCCGGGTGGAGTGGCCGAGCGAGTCCTGCAGCCGCTGCTGTCGGCGGCCTTGGACAACGCGCTACGACGCGGTCCCTCGGCGTTGACCGGCCCGGTGGCACGCGGCGACGCTGCTGCTGTCGACACACATTTGCGCGTACTGACAGACCTGGATCCGGAGCTCGCTGCCGGCTATCGGGCGATGTCCTTGCGATCGGCCCAGCGGGTGGGCGCCCCCACCGAATTGTTCGACATCTTGACTGAAACGGGAGGTGACCGTCGTGAGTGATCTGCAGGGCGGATACAAGCGCGGCGAACTGACGGTGCACCACGATCCGGACAAGCTTCGGCGCGTCTCGCGGGCACTGCGAGGTGTCGGGCGTCAGGTGGCGCTCGTTCCGACGATGGGTGCGCTGCATGCCGGCCACATCGAACTGGTTCGTCAGGCCAAGGTCACCGGCGCCGTCGTGATCGTTTCCATCTTCGTGAACCCGCTCCAGTTCGGTGCCGGTGAAGACCTGGACGCGTACCCGCGCACTCTCGATGCGGATCTCGACCTGTTGCGCGCCGAGGGCGTCGAATTGGTGTTCGCGCCGAGCGCCAAGACGATGTACCCGCGGGGCCAGCGCACCACCGTCGTGCCGGGCCCGTTGGGTAGCGAACTCGAAGGCGGAGCGCGCCCCACTCACTTCGCGGGAATGCTGACGGTAGTGGCGAAGTTGCTGCAGATCGCGGCACCCAATCACGCGTACTTCGGTGAGAAGGACTACCAGCAGCTGACGCTCATCCGTCAGATGGTGTGGGATCTCAACTTCGATGTACAGATCATCGGAGTTCCGACGGTTCGCGAGTTCGACGGTCTCGCGTTGTCCTCTCGCAATCGCTACCTCGACGAGAACCAGCGCGCGGCAGCGGTCGCGCTGTCCGCCGCTCTGATCGCCGGTGCACACGCGGCGGCTGGGGGAGCGGAAGCAATCCTGGAAACCGCACGCGCTGTTCTGGCAGCTGTTCCGGAAATCGAGGTCGACTACCTCGAGGTTCGGGGCGTCGATCTGGGCCCCGCGCCCGAGCGAGGTGACGGTCGACTGTTGGTGGCCGCCAAGCTCGGAACCACCCGTTTGATCGACAACGTCGGTGTCGCGGTGGGAACCGGCTTCCTCGAGCGTGACACCGACCCATCCGCCGACGCCATCGACGACCTGCTGTCTCACTGAGCACTTTTCACGAGTAAGGACCTGGATATGTTTCGCACGATGATGAAGTCGAAGATCCACCGCGCCACCGTGACTCACGCCGACCTGCATTACGTCGGCTCCGTCACCGTCGACCAGGATCTGATGGACGCCGCAGACCTCCTCGAAGGCGAACAGGTGTGCATCGTCGACATCGACAACGGTGCGCGTCTCGAGACGTACGTCATTGCCGGCGAGCGCGGAACTGGTGTCATCGGAATCAACGGTGCGGCAGCGCATCTGGTCAAGCCAGGCGACCTGGTCATCCTCATCGCCTACGGCGTGATGAACGAGCAGGAAGTCAAGGAGTACTCCCCGCGCGTAGTCTTCGTCGATGCCGACAACAAGCAGATCGAACTCGGTTCCGACCCGGCTCACGCGCCGGAGGGTTCGGGTCTGATCACCCCACGCATGCTGTCGACGCTCGAGGCCTCGCGCGAATCCAGCCTGGTGTAATCCATGCTGCTCACGGTCGACGTCCGGAACACCAACATCGTTCTCGGTCTGTTCTCCGGGACTGGTGAGTATTCGAAGCTGTTGCAGGACTGGCGAATGCGAACCGATCCTCGGATGACTGCCGACGAGTTGGCGTTGACCTTCCGTGGGCTGTTGGGTTCTCATGTCGATCAGATCACCGGCGTTGCGGCGCTGTCGACAGTGCCGTCCGTCTTGCGTGAAATCCGTGTGATGCTCGAGCGGTACTGGGGTCACGTTCCCCATGTGGTGGTCGAACCGGGTATTCGCACCGGTGTGCCACTGCTGGTGGACAACCCCAAAGAGGTGGGAGCCGACCGGATCGTCAACAGCCTTGCCGCTCACCATCTTTACGAGGGGCCGTGCATTGTCGTGGACTTCGGTACGTCGACCTGTGTCGACGTCGTTTCCGCCAAGGGTGAGTTTCTGGGCGGCTGCATCGCGCCCGGACTCGAGATCTCGACCGATGCCTTGGCGTCGCAGTCCGCTGCGCTGCGCAAGGTCGAATTGGTGCGCCCGCGTGCGGTGGTCGGCAAGAATACCGTCGAATGCATGCAGTCCGGTGCGGTATTCGGCTTTGCAGGCCTCGTCGACGGATTGGTCAACCGCGTCCGCGACGAACTACCGGAGTTCGGTGGTGACGACGTCTCCGTGATCGCGACCGGGGACAGCGCACCGCTGATCATTCCCGAGTCCGACACCATCGATCACCTCGAACGGGACCTCACCCTCGAGGGGCTGAGGTTGGTCTTCGAGCGCAATCAGGCGCGTCGTGGATCCGGTCGACGACCCGTCGCCTGATCGATGGTTTCGTTCCAGCGGTTTCGCGATTGCAAAAGTTATGCCACAATGGTGCTCGTGAATCGCTGCATGGGTGCTCAGGAGTGTTGTCGAGGCTGACCGCTGCCTTGACCAATTCACATTCCTTGGAGCTAGCTCGTGCTATCCACATATTCTGCAGATCTCTCTGTTTTGACCCCGACTCTCGCTGCTGATCGTGCTGTTTCCGCAGGTCGTAGCGCTAATCGTGGGGCGTCCGGACGCCGTCCGAGTGGTGCGTCGTTGCCTACCCGCCTTCGCCCGGCCGATCTGCTGCGTCTGACCGACGAGGGAGCAAACGGCGTGCTCGACGGCCGTTTCGACCACCTCATCCCCGACACCTTCCCGACGCTCGACCGTTGGTCCACCCGCTTGCACGCGGACGACGACGTCGATGTGTGGCTCATCAGTTGGGTACCCGAACGCAACACCGAATTGCACGACCACGCAGGCTCGTTCGGCGCCTTGACCGTCCTCAGTGGTTCGCTCACCGAATTCCGTTGGGCCGGTGACGCCCTGGTGGAACGCCAGCTCGACGCCGGCGACCAGGCTTCGTTCCCGCTCGGCTGGGTTCACGATGTCGTGCGTTCGACGGATGCTCCCGGTGCTCCGATCGAAATCAGCTCTGATGCACCGACTCTGAGCGTTCACGCGTACTCGCCGCCGCTGACGGCAATGTCCTTCTACGAAGTGACGGATCACCGGACACTTCGCCGCACCCGTACCGAGCTGACCGACCTGCCCGAGGGGGGCACCAAATGACCATCGACCAAATGCTCGACGACGCTCGCGCACAGATCGATCGTATGTACGTCTTCCAGCTCACCGAAGCCTTCCACCGCGGCGCGATCTTCGTCGACATTCGCCCGCAGGCGCAGCGCGCCATCGAGGGAACTCTTCCCGGTGCACTCGCGATCGAGCGGAACGTGCTCGAATGGCGCCTCGACCCCACCAGCAGCGCACACCTCGCGTTGGCCACCGACCACGACGTCGAGTGGGTGATCGTCTGCTCCGAGGGCTACACCTCGAGCCTGGCCGCAGCGTCGTTGCAGCAGTTGGGTCTGCACAAGGCCACCGATCTCGTGGGCGGGTACCAGGCGATCAAGGCCGCCGGCCTGCTCGGTGCGCTCAGCGGAGTTCGTCATTGCTCCCGCGAGCTGGCGGCGGTTTCGGCTCATTGAGGTATTTGCTGTGCGCCTTTATTAACCGCGGGCGGTTAATAAAGGCGCACAGCGGGTCTGGCGGTACATCTTCGGGCTCATTCCGTGATGACGGGTGAACGCGGTTGTGAGGGCAAAGGGGCTCGAGTAGCCCACTTCTCGCGCGATCGACGACACCGTTCGTGCCGGGTCTGCAAGTAGATCCGCCGCCACGGACAGTCGCCACTCGGTCAGATAGCCGACAGGTCCGAGCCCCATGAGGCTGGTGAACCGGCGCGCGAAGGCCGCTCGCGAGCTGCCGGACTCCTGGGCCAGGCTCGCGACCGTCCAGGGGTGTTCCGGCCGATTGTGTATGAGCCGCAAGGCATGCCCGATGACGGGATCCTCGTAGGCCTTGATCCATCGCGGTGATCGATTCGGGTTCTCGGCGAACCACGTACGGACCGCCGATATCAGGACAAGGTCCAGGAGCCTGTCCAGCAACACTTCCTGCCCTGGCCCGTCGGCGGCGATCTGTTGTTCCAGAAGGTTTGTCATCGGCGCGGTTTCGATGCTGCGTCGCACTACCGCGACGGGTGTCAGGCTGTCGAGGATCTGACGGCTGACATAGGAGTCCAAACGGTATGTGCCCGTGAGGATGACGGTCTGACCACTGGTCGAGTTGCCCCAGGTGCGAACGCCGAGAACTGACATGTCCTCGAGCGCTGTGCCGTCGACCGCAGCGCAATTCTGTGCTTCGTCGATCAGTACGTGGACTGGTGTGTCCGGGTGATCGGCGACCGTATACGGATCGGGGCCGCGCAACAGTGCAACGTCGCCGGCCTCGAGATCTTCTGTCTGTCCGGTGTCGGAGACGACGACCGCGCTGCCTCGAACCAGAACCAGCACGGTGATCGGTGCGTGGTCCTCGATACGTAATGACCACGGTGGATCGAGCAGCGAGCGCAGTAGAAAAGCGCCCTCCGCCCGCGATCCGGCCAGCATCATCGACAATGCATCCATGCTTCGACGGTAGACGCTGACGTATGTTTTTGCGACCTTGGGCTATGGATCGTATTGACGCTCCGCGGTCGAATGAGTGCATGACGACAACAAGCGACTTTCAATCGGCAGTAGTGATCGGTGGTACCGGCAAGACCGGTGCGCGCGTTGCGCAGAGGCTGACGGCGGTGGGAATCCGTACCCGAATCGCATCGAGAACATCCGGGGCGCGTTTCGACTGGAACGATCAAACGACGTGGCAGCCAGCAGTGTCCGGCGTCGACGTGGCATATGTGACGTATGCGCCAGATCTGGCTGTTCCGGAATCGAGCACCCACATCGAGGAGTTCGCGGAGCTTGCGTACCGCGAAGGGGTTCGTCGCATGGTGCTCCTGTCCGGGCGCGGTGAACCGGCGGCGCAGAAAGCCGAGCAGGTTCTCGCCGACAGCGGTCTGGAATGGGCTGTGGTGCGGGCCAGTTGGTTTGCCCAGAACTTCAGTGAGGGGTACCTACTCGATCCGATTCGGGAAGGCCACCTGGCACTTCCGGTCGGCGAGGTGGGGGAGCCGTTCATCGACGTCGACGATCTCGCCGACGTGGCGGTGGCCGCATTGACTCGAACCGACCTCCTCGGCCGAGTTCTCGAGGTGACAGGTCCGGAGTTGCTCACCTTCGCGGCGGCGGTGGATGCGATTTCGACGGCGTCGGGTCGTCTCGTGACATTCGAAAGAATTGGACTCAAACAGTTTTCCGACGGCATGGCGGAGGTCGGCGTCCCGAGTGACGTCGTGGAGTTACTCAGGTACCTGTTTGCCGAGGTTCTCGACGGACGAAATCAAAGTGTGACCGGTGTCGTCGAAGAGGTCCTGGAACGACCCGCTCGAGATTTCACCACTTTTGCCGCCGAGGCTGCCCGAACGGGGGTCTGGTCGTGAAGAAATCCGAGATTTTCTTGGAGTTGCTGCTCGGGGTGACTGCGCTCGGCGCGCTCGTCGCCGGTGGTGCGTTGTTTGCCTTCTCGTCCTTCGTGATGCCCGCTCTGCGGTCGGTCGATGCACATACCGCGATCACGTCGATGCAGGCGATCAACGTCGAAGCGCCGCGTAGTGCGTTGATGCTGCCGCTGGTCGGATCGGCGCTCACCGCGATCGCCGCTGGAATCTGGGCAGCGATCTCCAGACCGGACGGCTGGGTCCTTGCTGTCGTCGGTTGCGTCGGGGTGCTCGCGTCCTTCGCGGTGACCGCGATCTACCACGTCCCTCGCAACGACGCTTTTGCCTCGGTCAGCGCTACCGACGCAGCCGCATGGGCGTCGTACGAGGCGGGTTGGACGGTGTGGAATCACGTCAGGGTTGCGCTGTACCTCCTGTCGGGAATCGTGCTCGCGGTCGCCGCGGTGCTACCAGCAACAAACGCGGTGGACACGGCCCAGTAGTCTTGTACCCCGTGAGTGATGTAGAAGCCCAGCCAGTCGACGACACCCCCGAGCAGCTCCGTATCCGGCGCGAGAAGCGTGAGCGGATCCTGGCGCAGGGGCAGGAGGCGTACCCGGTCTCGGTTGATCGCACCCACACGCTCGCGCAGATCCGCGCGGAGTACCCGGAACTCGAGCCGGACACGGCGACTGGCGTGCTGGTCGGCGTCGTCGGCCGCGTCATCTTCATGCGCAACACCGGCAAGCTGTGCTTCGCGACTCTGCAGGAAGGCGACGGTACCCAGCTGCAGGCCATGATCAGCCTTGCCGGCGTCGGCGAAGAGGCGCTGGCTGCCTGGAAGTCCGACGTCGACCTCGGCGACTTCGTCTTCATCCACGGTGAGGTCATCAGCTCCCGTCGCGGCGAGCTCAGCGTGATGGCCGACGCGTGGCAGATCGCGTCCAAGTCGCTGCGCCCCCTGCCGGTTGCTCACAAGGAAATGAGCGAAGAGTCCCGGGTGCGTCAGCGCTACGCGGATCTGATCGTTCGCCCCGAGGCTCGGGACAACGCCCGCAAGCGCGTCGCTGTTGTCCGTGCGCTGCGCAATGCACTCGAGAGCCGCGGCTTCCTCGAGGTCGAGACGCCGATGCTGCAGACGCTGCACGGCGGCGCGGCAGCTCGCCCGTTCGTCACGCATTCGAACGCCCTCGACATCGACCTGTACCTGCGTATCGCGCCGGAACTGTTCCTCAAGCGTTGCGTCGTCGGCGGTATCGAGAAGGTCTTCGAGATCAACCGCAACTTCCGCAACGAGGGAGTCGACTCCACTCACTCGCCCGAGTTCGCGATGCTCGAGACGTACGAGGCCTACGGCACGTACGACGATTCCGCGAAGATGATTCGTGAACTCGTCCAGGAAGTTGCGCAGGAAGCATTCGGCACGCAGGTCCTCACCCTCGCCGACGGTTCCGAGTACGACGTCAGTGGCGAGTGGCAGGTTCTCGAGATGTACCCGTCGCTGTCGGCTGCCATCGGCACCGAGGTCACGCCGGGTACGACGGTCGACGAGCTTCTCGCTCTGGCGGAGAAGGTCGGCCTCGAGGTTCCCAAGGACAAGGGTTACGGCCACGGCAAGCTTGTCGAGGAGCTGTGGGAACACCAGTGCGGCGATCAGCTGTACGTGCCGACGTTCGTCCGTGACTTCCCGGTCGAGACGTCGCCCCTGACCCGTGATCACCGCAGCAAGAAGGGTGTCACCGAGAAGTGGGACCTGTACATCCGCGGATTCGAGTTGGCGACAGGCTACTCCGAACTTGTCGACCCGGTCATCCAGCGTGAGCGCTTTGTCGACCAGGCGCGCCTCGCGTCGGCAGGCGACGACGAAGCGATGGTGCTGGACGAGGAGTTCCTCGCCGCGATGGAACAGGGCATGCCGCCGACCACCGGCACCGGCATGGGAATCGATCGACTGCTGATGGCTTTGACTGGTCTCGGTATTCGCGAGACGATCCTCTTCCCGATCGTTCGTCCGTCCGCTCGCTAGCTTTACTTCGATCAAGGTTCGGCCGCACATGTTGCGGCCGAACCTTTTTCAGTTGAGGCGCTCCCAAGGTATTCGATAGTTCCCAACGACATTCGCCTGCGGCAAAGGATTCATCCATGCGCGGTCGCCCGAGTTTCGGACTCTCGAATTGTTGCGATGATTTGGTCGATCGTGCCCTGGTTGAGTGCGTCAGGTAGTCCCTGATCCGACTGGACAAGGAAGACCATGACCTCGGCTGTGGAGTATCCGGGTGTGGTGACGACATCGAATTGTGCTGAGGGCGGATAGCATTCGTTGTCCGCCGGGATATTTGTGACGGTTGCGGCGTGCCGGATCGCAGGGCGTCCGGAGATGGTGAAATTCGTGGGTCCGCCGTAAGCGATACTGGCGAGAGTGCCGTTCTTGGAGGCGAAGATTGCGCTCGGTAGAGGTCTTTTCTCGAGCCGTCGTCTGTCATGATTCCCCCGTCTGGATGCATCCCCCGATGCGTCGCGAGGAGTGTATCGGCACTGTCCTTGTCGCAAGACAAGTCGACCGGCATACCCGGTGGCGAGAAGTCCCAATCATCCTGACGAGCCGAGACAGGACGTTTGTCCAGGTGCTATTGTCGCTGCTTATCGAAGGATCTGGGGAGGAATGGTCGTGGTGAAAAAGGTTGTTGTCACGATGGTTGACGATCTGGACAAAAAATCGCCCGCCGACGAAACTGTGGAGTTTTCCGTCGACGGAGTTGCTTACGAAATCGATCTCACCGCCGCCCACGCCGCGGAACTGCGCGATGCACTGAAAAAGTGGATTCCTCATGCGAGAAAGTCGAATTCCGCCAAATCAGTCAACGGAGCGGTGACCAAATCCCGTCCCGTTGCGGACCGCGATCAGAGTGCCGCCATCCGCGAATGGGCCAAGGGTGCAGGCTTCGAGATTTCGGCCCGCGGTCGTATTTCCACCGAGGTGCGCCGAGCCTACGAAAAGGCCGTCTGAAATGGATCGCGAATGGATTCGGGCGCATTTTGCCGAAACGGATTGATAACGCGTTCTAGTTTGTTAGCGTCTGCACGGTTCGCATCTCTCGTAGAGGAGTCGGTCGTGCACAGAAACAGGTTGTTCGGGGGCGTGGTTCTTGCCGCTCTGATGCTCGTCGGGTTCACCTCCGTGGCTTCGGCTCAGGCCCCGTTGCCCGTGCCCAATGCCTTCCTTGCCGGTGTTCCTCAGGAGTTGGGAAATCCTGGCGGTTCAGCTCCTGGATCCAATGACTTTTCGTGTAAACCGACTGCCGAACATCCCAATCCGGTTGTGCTCGTTCACGGAACGGGTGGAAACAGGCAGACCAACTGGGCCACCTATGCGCCGTTGCTCGCCAACGAGGGCTACTGCGTCTTCGCGCTGACATACGGCAACTTCCCCGAGCAGCCGTGGCCGTTGTCGGCCATCGGTGGAATGCAGGAAATTCCTTCCAGCGCAGCGCAATTGTCGAATTTTGTCGATCAAGTACTTGATGCCACGGGTGCTACATCGGTAGATCTGATCGGACATTCCCAGGGCACCATCATCAACGGGTACTACGCGAAGTTCCTCGGTGGTGCCGACAAAGTGGACAACATCGTCTCGGTGGCGTCGCTGTGGAAGGGAACGCTCGGAAACGAGCAGGCAAGTGTCGGCCGCAGCCTTCGCGAACTCGGGGTATCCGAGGCAGCGCAGGCCGGATTCCCGATCTGCAAGGCATGTCTGAACATGGGGGCAGGCTCGGAGTTCATCGAAAATCTCCGTGCGGGAGGCGTTTACGCGCCGGGTGTTCACTATACGAACATCACGACCCGCTACGACGAACTGGTGCTGCCGTATACAAATGGGCTGGAGCCTGGGCCGAACGCCACCAACATCGTCGTCCAGGACGGTTGTGAGCAAGACATCTCCGATCACCTCGCCATCGCGGCATCGCTGCGCGCCGCGACTTTTGCTCTCAATGCACTCGACCCCGCGCATCAGCGGCCGGTACCGTGCAACTCGGTATTGCCCGTCGTGGGTTGATCACTATGCGGAGGCCTTCGGTGGGGATTCGAACATGCGTGGGCGCTCTCGCTGTGGCGGGAGCCGTGGCCGTGTCCGCGCCGTCTCTTGCGTCGGCGAACGAACCTCTTCCCGTCCCGTCCGGTTTCCTCAGTGGAATCGCCCTCGAAGCGACCAACCCGGGCGGATCGGCCCCTGGCACCAACGACTTCTCGTGCACGCCTTCCGCTGCTCATCCTGATCCAGTCGTCCTGGTGCACGGGACGGCGGCCAACCGTCAGACCAATTGGGGCGTACTCGCACCCGTACTAGCCAACGAGGGATACTGCCTTTTTGCGCTCACCTTCGGGAATCGAACGGACCAGCCGTGGCCGATTTCCGCAGCCGGCGGTCTCGCACCACTCGGAGACAGCGCAGGGCAGCTGTCGGACTTCGTCGACGACGTTCTCTCTGCGACGGGTGCCTCGAAGGTCGACCTGATCGGGCACTCCCAGGGGACGACGGTCAGTGCCTACTACGCCAAGTTCCTCGGCGGTGACACGAAGGTTTCCAAGATCGTCTCCATCGCTCCGTTGTGGGACGGCTCGGAGGTCGGGCCGCCGGAAGGCGTCGGGGGACCGGATTTCGACAACGCCACCTTCGTGACCGAACTGCGCGACGCGGGCGTCTACTCCGATGACGTCGAGTACACCAACATCGTGACTCGGTTCGATCAAGTGGTCGTTCCGTACAGCAGCGGAATACTGGCCGCGTCGAACGCGTCGAACATAGTTGTTCAGGACGGTTGCGAGCAGGACCTGTCGGATCACATCGCGCTGGTGGCGTCGCAGCGAACGGCGACTCTGACGCTCAACGCGCTGGATCCGTCGAATCCGCGTGAGGTGCCGTGCGCTCGGGTACTCCCGATATTCGGCTGATCAGGCGTCGAAAATCGCTGTTCGCTTCAGGCGTACAGGAACCGGGAAACGATTCCCTCAGCTGCGACGTTGTGAACGGTAAGCAGTCCGGCTTCCGCCGCCAATCGGGTGGAGGAGCAGCAGGTGGACTTCGCGCCCTCTAGAGTAATAAGTGGGGTCGTGCAACCTTTGTCGATTCGTGGACGTCAGTCCGCTGACCGGCGAGGCGATCAGTCTGTAGTGCCGGAGCGAAACGCGGCGACCAGGGACGAGACATCCGGTCTCGAACCTGCCCGCCGGAGAGTGTGAGGGAGAGCGATGTTCGAGAGGTTCACCGATCGCGCGCGGCGCGTTGTTGTCCTGGCTCAAGAAGAAGCCAGGATGCTCAACCACAACTACATCGGCACGGAGCACATCCTTCTCGGCCTCATTCACGAGGGCGAAGGTGTCGCAGCCAAGTCGTTGGAGTCGTTGGGTATCTCCCTCGAGGGAGTCCGCAGCCAGGTCGAGGAGATCATCGGCCAGGGCCAGCAGGCTCCGTCCGGTCACATCCCCTTCACACCGCGCGCCAAGAAAGTCCTCGAGCTGAGTCTGCGCGAAGCGCTGCAGCTCGGACACAACTACATCGGTACGGAGCACATCCTGCTCGGTCTCATCCGTGAGGGTGAGGGCGTAGCAGCCCAGGTTCTGGTCAAGCTCGGTGCCGATCTCAACCGCGTCCGCCAGCAGGTCATCCAGCTGCTGTCGGGCTACCAGGGCAAAGAGCCCACCGAAACCGGTGGCACCCGCGGAGAGGCCGGCACGCCGTCCACCTCGCTCGTGCTCGACCAGTTCGGTCGCAACCTGACGCAAGCTGCCCTCGAAGGCAAGCTGGACCCGGTCATCGGCCGCGCGAAGGAAATCGAGCGTGTCATGCAGGTTCTCTCGCGTCGTACCAAGAACAACCCGGTTCTCATCGGTGAACCCGGTGTCGGTAAGACCGCTGTGGTCGAGGGCCTGGCTCAGGCAATCGTCAACGGTGAGGTCCCCGAGACCCTCAAGGACAAGCAGCTGTACACGCTCGACCTCGGGTCGCTCGTGGCCGGCAGCCGTTACCGCGGTGACTTCGAAGAGCGCCTGAAGAAGGTTCTCAAGGAGATCAACACCCGCGGCGACATCATCCTGTTCATCGACGAGCTGCACACCCTCGTGGGTGCGGGCGCGGCCGAAGGCGCTATCGACGCGGCCTCCATCCTCAAGCCCAAGCTTGCTCGCGGTGAGCTGCAGACCATCGGTGCCACCACGCTCGACGAGTACCGCAAGTACATCGAGAAGGATGCTGCTCTCGAGCGTCGTTTCCAGCCCGTTCAGGTGGGCGAGCCGACCGTCGAGCACACCATCGAGATCCTCAAGGGTCTTCGTGACCGCTACGAGGCTCACCACCGTGTCTCCATCACGGACGGTGCTCTCGTGGCAGCGGCGACGCTGGCCGACCGCTACATCAACGACCGTTTCTTGCCGGACAAGGCGATCGACCTCATCGACGAGGCGGGCGCGCGAATGCGCATCCGTCGGATGACTGCACCGCCGGACCTGCGCGAATTCGACGATCGCATCGCCGACGCGCGTCGCGAGAAGGAGTCCGCGATCGACGCGCAGGACTTCGAGAAGGCTGCGAACCTGCGTGACAAGGAGAAGACCCTCGTTGCTCAGCGCGCTGAGCGTGAGAAGCAGTGGCGTGCGGGCGACCTGGACGTCATTGCCGAGGTCGACGACGAGCAGATCGCCGAGGTTCTGGGCAACTGGACCGGTATCCCCGTCTTCAAGCTCACCGAGGAGGAGACCACTCGTCTGCTCCGCATGGAAGAGGAACTGCACAAGCGGATCATCGGCCAGGAAGAGGCGGTCAAGTCCGTCTCGAAGGCGATCCGTCGTACGCGTGCAGGTCTGAAGGATCCCAAGCGTCCCTCGGGCTCGTTCATCTTCGCCGGCCCGTCCGGTGTCGGTAAGACGGAGCTCGCGAAGTCGCTCGCCAACTTCCTGTTCGGCGACGACGACGCCTTGATCCAGATCGACATGGGCGAGTTCCACGACCGCTTCACCGCTTCGCGTCTGTTCGGTGCCCCTCCCGGGTACGTCGGATACGAAGAGGGCGGCCAGCTCACCGAGAAGGTGCGCCGCAAGCCGTTCAGCGTCGTGCTGTTCGACGAGATCGAGAAGGCACACCAGGAGATCGACAACACCCTCCTGCAGGTGCTCGAGGACGGCCGTCTCACCGACGGTCAGGGACGTACCGTCGACTTCAAGAACACGGTGCTGATCTTCACGTCCAACCTCGGTACGTCTGACATCTCCAAGGCAGTCGGCCTGGGCTTCAGCTCAGGAACGGGCACGGAGTCGAACTACGAGCGCATGAAGCTCAAGGTTCATGACGAGCTGAAGAAGCACTTCCGTCCCGAGTTCTTGAACCGTATCGACGACATCGTCGTCTTCCATCAGCTCACGAACGAGCAGATCGTTCAGATGGTCGACCTGATGCTCGCTCGCGTCGAGGCGGCACTCAAGAACAAGGACATGGCCATGGAGGTCACCGACAAGGCCAAGTCGCTTCTGGCCAAGCGCGGATTCGATCCCGTACTGGGTGCACGACCGCTGCGTCGCACCATCCAGCGCGAGATCGAGGACCAGATGTCCGAGAAGATCCTCTTCGGAGAGATCGGACCCGGCCACATCGTGCTCGTCGACGTCGAGAACTGGGACGGCGAAGGCTCGGGCGAGGACGCGAAGTTCACGTTCACGCCTACCAAGAAGCCGATCGACGTGCCGGACGCACCGCCGATCGAGCTGACCAAGGCCGGCGAAAGCGAAAGCGCAGCAGAGTAGTACAGCAGAGTAGGTAACGAACGGGCGGCACCTCACCGGTGCCGCCCGTTTCGTGTATCACGGGAGAGGGCGTACACATGAACGACATCGAACTGGGTCACCTGCGCCGTTGCGTCGAATTGGCAACGGAAGCATTGGATGCGGGCGACGAACCTTTCGGTTCCGTCCTGGCAGCGGCCGACGGAACATTT
>NZ_LVCT01000003.1:0-11722 GCF_001647205.1 Rhodococcus sp. EPR-134 | reverse complement strand
AGAGCGTTCGACGGCAACGGTATTCACCTCGGGAGAGCACTGCGCGATGTGTTCGGCCGCGCACGCGTGGGTGGGCCTCGGACGTATCGTCTACATCTGCTCTTCGGCTCAACTCGGCGACTGGCTCGCGGAGTGGGGTGTGTCCCCGGCGCCGGTGAAGTCTCTGTCCGTCAACGAGGTTGCGCCGAACGTCCCGGTCGAAGGCCCGGTGCCGGAGTTGGTTCCGCTGGTGCGAGAACTGCATCGGAAGTTGCATTCGCCGAGTGCTTGACGGGCACACACAAACGGGCGGCACCTCGCTGGAGGTGCCGCCCGTTTGCGTGTGAAGTCAGGAAACTGCGTCGACCGCTCGAACCTTCTCTCGCAGTTCACCCTTGACGACCTTGCCGCTTGCATTGCGCGGCAGTGCTTCCACGACGACGATGTCCTTCGGGTGCTTGTAGCGCGCGAGACGATCGTTGAGGAAGCTGCTCAGCTCCTCGATGGTCAGGTCCACGGCTGAACCTGGCGCCATCGCGACGATCGCTACCGGCACCTCGCCCCACTTGGCGTCGGGGCGACCGACGACGGCCGCTTCGACGATCAATTCGTGTTCGTAGAGAACGTTTTCCACCTCCGCGCAGTAGATGTTCTCTCCGCCGGAGATGATCATGTCCTTCTTGCGATCCACGACGTAGACGAAGCCTTCGTCGTCGACTCGAACGAGATCGCCGGAGTGGAACCATCCACCGTGGAAGGCGTCAGCGGTGGCGGTGGGGTTGTTCCAGTATTCACTCATCATCGTGGGCCCGCGGTAGACGATTTCACCGATTTCACCGGGCGCCACGTCGTCCATGTTCTCGTCGACGACCCTGGCCGAGATGGTCGGGATGACCCGACCGACGGATCCGAGCTTACGAATCGCATCCTCGCCGTCGAGAACGCAAGTGATGGGCGACATCTCGGTCTGACCGAAGACCGCGACATTGAATGCGTCTGGGAAGGTCTCGGCCATTGCCCGCAGGATCGTGTCGGACGACGGTGCGGCGCCCCACGAGATGTTCTTCAGCGACAGTGCTCGCGGTTGCGCCTTCTGTACGGCGCACACGGCCTGCCATTGCACGGGCACGAGGAACAAGCTGGTGACCTTCTCGGCTTCCAGAATGTCGAGTAGTTGACCCGGGTCGAATGCGCCGACCGGATGGATCACCGTGGTCGTGCCGAGTTGCAGGCTCGGCGCTATGGAACCGAGGGCTGCGATGTGGAACATGGGCGACGCGCAGAAGCCGATGGAATCGGCATTGAACAGGTGGAAGGCCCTGATACAGGTCAATGCTTGCGAAGACAGGTTGGAGTGGGAGAGCACCGAGCCCTTGGGGCGACCGGTGGTTCCCGAGGTGTACATGATGAGTGCAGGAGTGTCGTCCGGGATGTCGACGAACGCGTGCGACTCGCCCTCTTCGCTGATCAAGTCCTCGTAATTCAGGCTGTCACCCTCGGCGGGGGCGCCTACGGTGATGGAGATGTCGATACCCTCGGACGCGGCTCGCGCAGCTCCGGCCAACGGAGCCAACGGTCCTTCGGCGACAATGACTTTGGAGCCGGAGTCGTTTACCAGATAAGCGACCTCGGGTGGTGTCAGACGGAAGTTCACCGGAACAGCGATGGCGCCCAGTGCGTTGGTCGCGAGCACGACCTCGAGGTATTCGGGGCGGTTGAGCATCAGGATGAGCACGCGGTCGCCGAAGCTGACGCCGCGTCGGGCAAGAGCGTCCGCCAGCTTCTCGACGCGTGCGTCGAGGGTGCTCCAGGTGATGGAATCGCCCAGGAATCGCAGTGCGGTGCGATCGGGAATCATCTGCGCATGCCTGGCGATCTGATTGTTCCAGTTGGTGCGGCGTGAACGCTGCGCCTCGGAGACTGCATCGGTGGAGGCCATCGATGGGTTCCTCTCATGCGTGGGTGATTGTGTGACTCAGGCTACAGTGAGCCGTCGATTCGTACAGTGGTTTTGTTAACGAAAATTCGCAGTGATTACTTGAAGTGGGGGCGCGCGTTTCTGCAGCATCGCCATCGCGCCTTCTTTGAAGTCCTCGCCAGTGAGAAGTTCTGCCTGACCGGTATTTTCGAGCTCCAGCGCAGCATCGAGGCGGTCCAGTGTCGCCGCATTGAGTGCGCGCTTGGTGAGTTCGAGGGCGCGTCGGGGAGCCTTCGACGTGCGATCGACGACGGAGTCGACGAGTGCGTCGAACGCGTCGTCGGCGACGGTGCGGGACACGAGCCCGAACCGCTCTGCGTCCTCGGCGGAAACTCGCTCGCCCAGCAATGCCATCTCGGCCGCTCGGGCGCGTCCGATCGCTGCCGGTACCAACGCACTGGCGCCGCCGTCGGGCATCAAGCCGATGTTGACGAAGGAGAGGAGGAAATAGGCGCTCGATGCGGCGTACGTCAGGTCCGCGGCTAGAGCGATGGACACGCCGACGCCGGCGGCCGGGCCGTTGACCGCGGCGATCACCGGGACCGGGGCGCTGGTGATGGCGCGAATCAGCGACGTCGCCGCATCCATGACGACTTTCGGGTCTGCGGGGTTGACGGCCGCTGCGGCGAGGTCGGCTCCGGTGCAGAACGCTCGACCGGATCCGGTGATGACGATGGTGCGAACGGCCGGGTCTGCGCCGCCGTCGTGGACGGCAGCTGCGAAAGCAGTCATCGTGGGCAGATCGATAGCGTTCATCCGCTTCGGGCGGTCGAAGGTCAATCGCAGTACACCGTCGGTGATTTCGGAGCGAAAGCCCGTCTCGGCGGTGGCGGTCATGCCGCGCTCACAGCGGTGACGAATCCGGAAAGCCGTGAGGTGATGAGGTGTTCGGCCTCCGAGACCATGCGGTCGATCATGTCGGCGACGG
This sequence comes from Rhodococcus sp. EPR-134, assembly GCF_001647205.1. Classification (NCBI taxonomy): domain Bacteria; kingdom Bacillati; phylum Actinomycetota; class Actinomycetes; order Mycobacteriales; family Nocardiaceae; genus Rhodococcus; species Rhodococcus sp. EPR-134. Next base: position 8,837 of record NZ_LVCT01000003.1, on the reverse strand, counting down.
TCGGGATGTCGTTGATCAATCCTTGGCTCTGTCCGGCGGACCAGATGCCTGCATCGAGGTCGCCGTCCTCGAAGACCTTGCGTCCGCGGGCTCCGGCTACCAGATGCTGAATGTCGCTGAACTGCGCGTCGCCACGTGCTTCGATGCCGACGACCTCGGCACTGATCGCATTCGCGGCTACGCGCGCGGTGTTGTGAAGGGTCCGGAAGATGAGCTTGGTGTCGCGTTCGGTGTTTGCGACAATCTGCTCTTTAACCGATTGTGCGACAGGGGATTCCACGGTACACATGAAGCGAGTTCCCATGTTGACGCCGTCTGCTCCGAGCGCAAGCGCCGCGACGAGTCCACGTGAATCTGCGATTCCGCCTGAAGCGATCACCGGAATCGTGAGTTGCTGCGTGGCCGCCGGAATCAGAATGAGCCCTGGTATGTCGTCCTCGCCTGGGTGCCCGGCGCATTCGAAGCCGTCGATGCTGACGGCGTCGACGCCCAGTCTCTCGGCTTTGACCGCATGTCGAACTGCAGTGCACTTGTGGATAACCTTCACGCCCGCGTCCTTGAAATGCGGAAGATGATCGATCGGATTGGAACCGGCGGTTTCGACGATCTTGATCCCGGATTCGATGATCGCCTGGCGGTATTCGGCGTACGGCGGCGGCGTGATCGACGGCAGAATAGTGAGATTGACGCCGAAAGGCTTGTCGGTGAGATCGCGGGTTCGAGCAATTTCCTTGACGAGGTCTTCCGGTGTGGGTTGAGTGAGGCCCGTCAAGAACCCGAGGGCGCCGGAATTTGCCGTGGCCGCAACAAGTTCTGCCCGTCCCACCCACATCATGCCCCCTTGCACGATGGGATGGTCAACGCCGAGCATTTCGGTGAAGCGAGTGCGAATCATTTGCTCACAACTACTTTCTTACGGTCGGTCATTCGGCATCGAACCCTCTTGCAGGCGAAGAAGACCTCACGCCGCAGGGAACGAGCCCGCCAGCGGACTACGTGCGAGGTTATGCGAATCGTCACTAACATAACACCGCTGAGAGAGCGGGTGTCAAGACTCTTTTTCCGGAATCCGTCCGCCGCTACAACTGCGTTGTAGGGTTTCTGGTGAAGCAGTACCGGGCGCGAATTGCGACCTTCGCGACGGTTAACATGATCCGTTCGGACTCGCGCCCGTGGAAGTGCGGTGCAGCGGACGAAGGCAGTGCAAGAGAAAGCAACGGAAGTGGAGGGTCAGGTGCCCGGACAGACACGCGTCTCCGTGCGTGGCAGCGACCCTGCACCACGGACGCGTCCGAAGAATCGGAAGGCACAAATCGCGGCCGCTGCTGCGGAAGCATTCAGCGAACGTGGCTACCATGCGGTGGGTATCGACGAGATCGCAGCGAAGGTCGGAATTTCCGGTCCGGCCCTCTATCGTCATTTCCCCACGAAATACGCGCTGTTCGTCTACACCGTGAACAACCTGACGCAGGCGTTGTTGGATGCCAGCGATCCAGCTGTGCACGGAAACGAAAATCCACGCGAGCAGTTGAACTCCACGATGGTGGGTGTCATCCGCGCGACGATCGAGAATCGGCGTCGGGGAGGGCTCTACCGATGGGAGGGCAGGTACCTGGTCGACGAGGATCGTGAGCAATTGCGGGTGGGAATGCGCACGCTCAATCTTCGGATCGCCGAGCCGCTGGCAGCGGTTCGTCCGGAACTCGACCCGGCGGATGTAGAACTCATCGCGCCCGCCGTGCTCAGTGTGATCGCCAGTATCACCGGTCATCGATCTGCGTTGTCCGCCAAGCAGATCGAAGCGCTGATTCTTGCGGCATGCTGGTCCGTCATCGGCGTCGAATTGCCCGCTGCCGAGGAGGACGGCGCGAGGGCAGGGGCGTCCGAACGCAAAACAGGCCTCGTACGGACGTCGAAACGTGAAGTGCTGCTTCAGGAAGCAGTGTTGCTGTTCTATCAGCGCGGCTACCACGACGTGAGCATCGAGGAGATCGGTGCCGCGGCGGGTATCAACGCGTCGAGTGTGTATCGGCACTTCGCGAGCAAGGCCGACCTTCTTGCTGCGGCCTTCCACCGGGCGTCCGATCGTCTGACTATGACGTTGGGCTCGGCGTTGGCTGAGTCGGAGACTCCTCTCGCGGCCGTCGAGACGTTGGCGAAGATGTACGTCGAGGTTTCGTTCGGAACCAGCGAACTGTTGGCCGTGTACTTTGCCGAGATCGGCAGCTTGCCGGATCGATCACGGACCGAGTTGCGCAACATTCAGCGTTTGAACGTCGAGGAGTGGGCGCACTTGTGTGTCGAGGCGCGTCCGGAGTTGACGATCGTCCAAGCGCGGTTCCTCGTTCACGCGGCGCTCGGACTGGTCTTCGACATCGGCCGAATCGTGCACTTTTCCTCGGAGAACTCCGCGCAGGCCCGCGTCGAGAAACTGCTGTCCGCGACGCTCCTCGGGTAGTCCCGCCCGAAACAGTAGGTGTGACTTCACGTATCGCGGGTAGGTTCGTGATCGCAAGGCGTTCACCGAATCATGTGAAGACGGAAGTAGGGACAGCAATGCCAACTCGTACCGCACGCACCGCCTGGAACGGCACCCTCGAGGCCGGATCGGGACAGGTGGAACTCACCAGCTCGGGCGTCGCCACCTTCGACGTGTCGTTCCCCAAGCGCGCAGCTGAGGAGGCCGGCGGAACCACCAGCCCCGAGGAACTCATCGCCGCGGCGCATTCGTCCTGCTACGCGATGCAGTTGTCGGCCCTGATCGCCGAGGCCGGCGGGACCCCCCAGAGCCTCGACATCACCGCGGACGTGTCACTCGGCCCCGACACGGTCGGATTCAAGCTCACCGGAATCAAGCTCACCGTTCGCGCCGAGGTCGACGGCCTCGACGCCGACGGTTTTGCCAAGGTTGCCCAGGCGGCCAAGGAAACATGCCCGGTCAGCAAGGCACTGACCGGCGTCGACATCACGTTGGATGCGGCCCTGGACTGATCATCTCGCGCTCGGGCGCCCCCTCCGGCGCCCGAGTGCGGTTGTGTGTGACGACCAGGTAGCTCGCGAACAGGATCGGGAGCACCCACAGGTCCGAGGGATCGCGATAGACCAGGATCGGCAAGAGATCTCCGCGGAATCCTCCTGCGGTCAGGCGGAGAAACCCGATCACCCACTCGTATGCGTCGCCGATCGGCGGTATCACCTTCACGGCGGCGAAGCCGATCCCCGTGACCGCGATGGACCAGGCGATCGCTGCTCGCCCCACCAGACTTCGCCTGAGCACCTCGAGAACCGAGAGCAGAAGCAGGGGAAGCAGGAACACACCGGCGACGTCGGACAGCTTGCCCGTCATCGTGTTCCCGAATGCCCCTTTGAGTACGTGGTCGTTGATCAAGATGACGGCCACCGAGACCAGTGCCCACGGATTCAGCAGCAGATCGCCCGGACGATTCACGACAGGTTGATGGTTGCCGAGCCGGACGAGAACAGATCGCACTTGAACTGAAGGCGCAGACCGGTGGCGGCTTCGGGGACCTCGTACGCCAATTCGCCTCGCTTGGCAGCGCCCGGCGCGAGCTCTCCGTCGACACTCGACGTGCTGCTGTCGGTGAACGTGATGTTGTACGACTTGTTTGCCGAGTCCTGCAGTTCGAAGCACATCATCGACGAGACCGTCGACGGCTTGTCACTGTTGTTGGTGACCTCGGTGTCGACCACGACGTAGCGGTTTCCGGGATCAGCGGTGATGAACTGATTGGTCGAGACGTAGGGATCGACGACGCCGTGTACCTGGACGCGCCAGTCGCCCAGTTCGACGACGTCACCGATTCCGAAGGCGGCCGCAGGTGCGGCGGAAGAACCGTTGTCGTCGACCTTCTTCGCTTCGTCGGTCTCGCCCGAGGCGATGGTTGCGAACAGGGCTGCGCCGACGGCGAGGAGGGCGAGGGGAGTGCGGAGTGATCGCATGATGTGCGCCTTTCGAGAGTTGGTATGGCACAAGTCAACGATGTGCGGACTGCCCACCGCTTCGGTCGAAAGATCGGTCCGCCTCATCCTTTCGGTCGGAGCCTGGCGGTTCGTCCACCCGTTCGGCTGATTCGAGGCGTCGGTGGCGGTGGATACGCTTGCTCGGTGATCACCACCAAAGGAACCGTTGTGCGACGACGCGTATGGACTACCGCCGCTGTCGCGTTCAGCCTTTTCTGTTCCTTCATGACGGTGGGCATCGCAGGCGCGTCGGGAAATATGCCACCGGTATTGGTCGGTATCGGGTTCGTCCTGGGCGTGGCCGGTGGGATATCGCTTGTGTGGCGCCATCAGTATCCCTGGGTGGTTCTGGCGATCACGCTGGTCGGCCCGTTGTTCTTCCCCACCGATGCGACGGCGGCGCTCATCGCATTGTTCGCCGTTGCTCGGATCGCGCGTGGGCCTCGGCTTGCTGCCGCTGCGGCAGCTGTCTTCGTCGCGTGCGGAATTTCGTTGACCTACGACGCTTTTCGCAATCGTGAGTACTCCGTTCTCACGATGGGAACGATGAAACCCAAGGACGGTTCGGCGGTTGTTCAATACGACGTCGCCATCTGGATCCCGTGGCTCGTCGCAGCCGTCATGGTCGGCATCGTCGTGGCGCTCTCGCTCCTGATTCGGACCAGAACCGAACTCGTCGAGGCCGAACACGTACGGGATCTTGCCACCGAGAAAACAGACGTGATGCGCGACGAGATGATTCGCACCGAGGAACGAACGCGGATCGCGCGCGACATGCACGACACGATCGCGGCCAGTCTGAGCCGGATTTCGTTGTTCGCCGGTGGGTTACAGGTCAGCGCGGCAGACAATCCCGAGAAGGTGGTCAACACCGCTGCGATGATCAGAACCACCGCGCACGAGGCTTTGGACGAATTGAAGGGAATCGTCGGAGTGCTCAGGGGAAGCGGTGATCGCCGCGAACACGGCGGGCACCAGGGGATCGACGCGATCGGCGATCTGGTCAACGGTGCACGCGCCGCGGGCATTCACTGCCGTCTCGAATCGGAGTTGCTCCCGGGTGATGTCGGAATGCTGGCGGGCCACGTCTGTTATCGCGTCGTTCAGGAATCGTTGACCAACGTCCAGAAGTACGCGAGCGACCAGATGCTCGTCATTTCGGTGACCGGGTCGCCGCACGACGGAATTCGTATCCTCGCACGCAACAAGCTGAGCGAGCTTGCACCCATGACGTCGATCGGTTCACGGTCCGGCCTACGCGGGTTGGCCGAACAGGCAAGAGAAATCGGCGGCAAGGTGGAGGCAGGCGCGCTGGGGGACGATTTCCTCGTCAGTTGCTGGGTGCCCTGGTCGTCGTAACCCTCCCACCCTCTAACTGTCGGGGGCTCTGGGTAATCTGAGCGCACTATGGACGCTGACTCGCGCATCACAGTTTTGATCGTCGACAACGACGCGTGGGTTCGGCGCGGGATGAAGGACATCTTGGAAGCAGCGCCGGACATCGTGGTGGTTGCCGAGGCCGAGGACGGCGATCAGGTCGCAGCCAAAGTCACTCGGTTTCGTCCGCACGTGGTGCTGATGGATCTGAAGATGGCACGGGTCGGTGGCTTGGAGGCCACCCGAGAGTTGATGACCATGAGCAATCCGCCGAAGGTCATTGCGATGACCGCCTTCGACGTCGACGACATGGTCGTGCAGGCGGTCGAGGCGGGCGCGCACAGTTTTCTGAGCAAGGACGCGGCCCCACAGGCGTTCCAGCAGGCAGTACGGGTGGTGGCGTCGGACCACTCGTTGTTCAGCTCCGATTCTCTACGTGCCATCGTGGCCTCGGCGCCGCGTCGGCAAGCACCCGACCTGACTCCCCTCGCTTCGCTCACCGAGCGTGAGCGCGAAGTGCTGACAATCCTGGCGACAGGCGCGGCCAACAGCGTCATCGCGGAGCGGCTGTACCTCGGTGAGACCACCGTCAAGACGCATATCTCCTCGTTGTTCGCCAAGCTCGGTGTGCCCAACCGGGTGAGTGCGTCGTTGATCGCGTTCCGGTGTGGTCTGGTCACGTGATTCTGTGACCTCGTGACGCGAGCCGGGACTAATCCCGGCCCTGTTCGTTGTTGCACCTTCGGTGACTGATCAAATCGTGATTGACCAAGACGTGACCATCGAAGTGTGGTCTGACGTCGCTTGTCCGTGGTGCTACATCGGAAAGACCAGGTTCCTTTCGGCTCTGGATCGTTTCGAGAACAAGGACCGCGTCAACGTCATCTGGCGCTCGTACCAGCTCGCTCCGGAGACCCCGGTGGGAGAGGGACGAACCGAACTCGACGCCTTGGTCGAGATGAAGGGGATGGCGCCTGAACAGGTACGTCAGATGTTCGCCCACGTCAGCGCGACGGCAGCCGAGGTCGGCTTGACCTTGGACTTCGACACCGTGATCGCCGCCAACACCTTTGATGCGCACAGGTTGCTGCATCTCGCGGGTGAGCGGCAGAACGAACTCCTCGAAGCGCTGTTCAAAGCGCACTTCAGCGACGGCAAGGTGATCGACGACCGTGAGGTGCTGGTCGAGCTGGCCGTGAGCGTCGGCCTCGACGCCGACGTCGTGCGCGAGCAACTGGGCTCCGATGCCGCAGCCGAGGCTGTTCGCGAAGATCTGTCCATGGCCCGCCAACTGCAGGTCAGCGGCGTTCCGTTCTTCGTCGCCAACCGTGCGGTCGCAGTATCCGGCGCTCAACCCGAAGAGGTGTTTCTGCAGTTGCTTACTCAGGCCTCCGAACCGGCCTGAGTAAGGCGAGCGGCACGAACTGCCGGGGCGTTCGAGAACGGCAACAGATGTGCACCGTCGTCGGGGCAGGAAAGCGTGACGTGCGCTGCATCGACGAACCGGTACGGCTGCGCTGCAACAACTCCGGCAAGGTTCTTGCGCAGACGCGACATCTCGGCCCGCGCGGTCACCGTGCGGGCCGGGTCACCGAAAAGATCCTGCGCCAACCGCGATGCGGTCAGTCCACGCCTCTCGGATCCGAGGAGAAACAGAATCTCCGCATGCCGCTGGGTCGGGGAGTAGGCCCATTCGCCCAACCCCGACGTGACGGTCACCGACATGTTCTCGGAATCGCGCAGATCGATATGCACCGTGGGCGCACTGATTTTCTCGCCGGTGGCGATCGGCCGGACCACCCACCCGCCGGGAAGTGGATCCAGTTCGCACAGACCCAAAGCGGGGAACCACGTCCTGCCGGGAGCCAAAGCCGCGGGGAGCAGCACGCGCGAGCGATGAGGTAGCGCATCGACCGCCGCTACCCAGCCATGAGTATCGATCACCAATGCCGGTGATCCGCTACGTGCAAGCATCGGCCCTGCAACAGAACGCAATTGATCGAGATTGTCCCGATGCTTGTCGCGTAGGTGTGATTGCGCGAGGCGTGCGACGGCGTCGACCAGAGCGAGTGTGGTGGGGTGGACGGTCTTGGCGGGACCACTGATGTCGACGACGCCGATGACACGGTCGTCCCGCGGATCGCGGATGGGTGCCCCCGCGCAGGTCCACGGATGATGGCTGCGCGCATAGTGTTCCGCCGAGAAGATCTGAACCGCTTGTCGTGACACCAATGCCGTTCCGATGGCGTTGGTGCCGACGCTGTCCTCGGCCCAGTTCGCACCCTCGACAAATCCCAGACGCGCAGCTTGGTCCAGTACTCGATGGGACCCGCTGCGCCACAGTACAGTTCCGCGAAGATCTGCGACGACCATGATGTTCTCACCGCTCGCGGTAACTGATTCGAGTCCACGCGTCACGTCGTCGAGCACGTCGTACAGTCCGGACTCACGACGACGGAGATCGAGTTCGGCGACGTCCATGGACGGTTCGACCCGGTTGTGTTCGGGGTCGATACCTAACTCGCGCAGGCGTTGCCACGATTGGCGGACCACGTCCCTGGGGCGGGCCGGTGCGCGGTCTCCGGCCATCGTCGCGTCGTACACCGCGGCGAGGGTCCTCGCGTAGTCGCGAGGATCCTCGCCGGGCGGCATCGCGGGCTCGGGCAACCGCTTTTTCAGCGAAGATACCGTTTTCAGCGAAGACACCGCTTTCAGTGAAGACACCGCGGTCAGCGGTAGACGAGGCCGCCGTCGATGAGACCGGCCTGACCGGTCATGTAGTCGGAATCGGGCCCGGCAAGGTACGAGACGAAACCGGCGACATCGTCGGGGGTTTCAGCTCGACCCAGCGCAATTCCGCCGACGAACTTCTCGTAGGTGGCGCCCTCTGGTGCACCGGTCAATTCGGCGAACCTCTTGTCGATCGTCACCCACATGTCGGTGCCCACGACGCCGGGGCAGTACGCGTTGACGGTGATTCCGTCGGACGCGTATTCCTTGGCTGCAGCCTGAGTGAGGGCCCTGACCGCGAATTTTGTTGCGCTGTAAACACCTAACATGGCGAACCCGTCGTGGCCGGCGATGGATGACGCGTTGATGATCTTTCCGCGCTGACCCAGAGCTTGGAACTTTGCTGCTGCAGCTTGAATTCCCCACAGGACACCGTCGACGTTGACGCTCCAGATCTTGGAGACCTCTTCTGGCGTCGCGTCGGAGATCGGGCCGACGAGAGCGATTCCCGCGTTGTTGACGATGACGTCGAATCCGCCCAATTCCTGGTGTGCATGTTCGACGGCTGCGTTGACCTGCGCTCGATCGCTGACGTCGGCGACAATCGTCGTTGCACGACGGCCGATCCGTCTGATCTCGTCGGCAACCGCATCCAGCTTGGTCTGGTCGAGGTCGACCAACGCGATGTCGGCGCCGTCGTGGGCGAGGCGGAGAGCGATTCCGCGTCCGATGCCTTGGCCGGCGCCGGT
>NZ_LVCT01000002.1:0-2148 GCF_001647205.1 Rhodococcus sp. EPR-134 | reverse complement strand
GACCACAATGCGGAAGGGTTGCACCGTGTTGCAATTCCGGAAAATCGGACAGCAGTTGCAACCCTCGGCAACCCTCCCGGTACCCCGCGCGACGGCTCCATAGTTGCGCCACCACTTCGCGAATCATCTTGCGAGACAATCTGGGAGAGGGCACATGACCGCTACAGTCGACACACCCACGGAACCGGCCACGCCGAGCCGACAACCGTCACGCCGCTGGATCGGGTTCGGGATCGCGAACCTCGTGATCGTTCTCGTGCTGGCCGTGGCGAGTTGGTACCTTCTGGCCGATCCGACCACCAGTCCCTGGAGTTTCTATCCTCTGCCGTTCAACGCGGCGCTTTTCTGGGCAATCCTTTTTGTGGTGTTCATCGGCTTCAATTGCGAGTTCGCCGGCTTCGACCGACTCCCGCAGCCGGCGAAAGGCCTGGCGATCACGGTCGCGACCGCGGTCTTCGCCGTCGTGGTGACGTGGCTCCTGGCAAACGGCTTGGGGAGTTTGTACCCGGATTTCGCGGCCGATCGTGAGGGCGGCCTCGGATATTTCGCGGGTGCGCTGTTCGTGCTCTTCGGCTTCGGGACCTGGGTGATGGTGGTCCTGAACTGGCAGCATTGGCCGTGGACTTCACTGGGGATGAAGCAGCCGTTGGTGGGTTTGTGTGAGATCGCGTTTGTCGCCGTCCCGACGCTGGCGCTGTACTTCGTGTTCGGTTTGCCGTCCGTGTCGCTGTCCGCCACGGATCCGTTGATGACCGTCGACACCGTGCTCGGGTGGTTCTACTGCGTCGTGGTGGTTGTGATCCTGACTGGCCAGACGCTCGACAACTGGCCGTGGCGACTGTTCGGCGGCGGGGGTAAGACGGCGCTCGCAGCCACGATCGGTAACTTCGCCGTGGGAACCGGCTTGTACTTCGTGGCGCTTCCAGTGGTGAAGGCACTTTTGGGAAGCGATGCCGTTGCCGAGTTGGGCGGTGTGGTCCATCAATTCCCGGCGCAGCTCGGTGTGTGCTGGGCATTCTGGATGATCTTCTGGGCCAACGCCTTCGGTAACAAACCCACGGGCTTTGCGGACGGGGTCAACCTGGCGATCCGCGCGCTGCTCACGTTTGTGCTCGCGGTGGTCACATTCTTGTTCTATTACCGCTTTGCAGCAGAGCACATTCTTCACGAGCCGGCAGTTGTCGACGGATTGCACGGCAATGCACTGGGTTTCGTGGACTGGGCCGTGTTGTGGACGCTGTTCTACGTCGTGGGATTTCAGTCGCTGGGACTCGGCAAATTCAAGCCTGCTGAGGGGTGAGTCGGTTGCCCGCACATCGGTGCGGGTGACCGGTATCGGGCGGCGGCACCGCGCCCGCTGATTGCAACAGACTGCAACGCTTGTGACCGGGGCCACTTATGGGATGTGCTGTGTGTCACATTCACAAACAAGGAGAAGTGATGACGCAAACCATCGATTCCGCAGTCACCCCCGAGGTGAAGTTGACGGCGGTGACACCTCAGGAACGCGTCGACGCCTGGCTGGCGGATTTCGAGTCGGCCCTCGCGGCTCGTGACATCGAGCGTGTGGCAGGCAAATTTGCACTCGACAGCTTCTGGCGAGACCTGGTGTCGTTCACCTGGAACATCAAGACCGTCGAAGGTCGCGAGCAGATTGCCGACATGCTCTCCGAGCGTCTCGACGACACCGATCCTTCGGGATTCCGGACCTCCGAGACACCCGACGAAGCCGACGGCGTCACGTCGGCCTGGATCGAATTCGAGACTGCAACCGGTCGCGCGCACGGGCACCTTCGTTTGAAGGGAGATGAAGGTTGGACCCTGCTGACGTCGCTGCAGGAGTTGAAGGGGTACGAAGAAGGTAAGGGCACTCGTCGTCCGCGCGGCGCCAAGCATGGGGCAGACCCGAACCGCATCACGTGGGCCGAGCAGAAGGAGATCGAGGATCGCGAACTGGGTTACACCACACAGCCTTACGTCGTGATCGTCGGCGGCGGCCAGGGAGGTATCGCCCTCGGTGCCCGGATGCGCCAACTCGGAGTTCCGGCCATCGTGATCGACAGCCACGAGCGGCCGGGCGACCAGTGGCGTGGACGCTACAAGTCCCTGTGCCTGCACGATCCGGTTTGGTACGACCACCTGCCATAC
>NZ_LVCT01000001.1:0-5191 GCF_001647205.1 Rhodococcus sp. EPR-134 | reverse complement strand
CGGTGGTCCGGCTTTCCCGGCGCTTCCGCTCAAGGGTACGACGGTCTACATCGCGAACGTTCTTGATGGACTGCGTGCTTCGCGGCCGGATATCGACATCGACTCGTATCTGACCCCGCTCGGCAAGACCATCCTCGACGACGTCGAGAACAACATGTGCTACACCGAGGCGCGCACGAAGTACGGAACCGTCACACTCGGGCAGGTGCTGACGAAGTCGCTGGACAATCCAGTATTCATGGAGGCTGCGCGTGACTTGCTCACTGTGCCGACCGCAGGATACGACCGCCCGTTCTTCATCGGTCAGGGGTTGTCGGACATCGATGTTCCGGCACCGCTGACACTGAAGTTCGCGGCCGACCTTACTGCCAACGGTGTCGACTTTGCATTCCATACCTATCCCACTGATCATCTGGGAACCGTTCCGGCTTCGGTTCCAGACAGCACCCCGTTTGTCGCGGCACTGTTCTCTGGTCAACGGCCCTGCACCGGAAGTCTCTGCTGACCAACATCTTTCAGGCGGCACCAACTCCGCGCAGATAGATGTCGATCGGGATCCGAAGTTGCCGAACGGTTTCGGAGGAGCGGGGATCTCGGCTACGCGCTCCGAGGCAGTAGTCGAAGATCAAGCCCTCCAGAAGGCTCAGAAAATTTTCGGCGGCGACGTCAGGATCGTCAACGCCAATGATGTCGAAGACAGGCCTTGCCTTCTCCCGTGAAAACAGGCTGTCTTCGAGGAGTTGGTGCAATGCCGAATCTCGGGGAGTTTCCAGGAGTAGTGCATATCTCGCGATCAATTCGTGTCTGCGGTGCGAAAGAAGATCATCGAGATACTCGGCCGTCAGGGCAGCAGGATCGCTGGGCCTCTCGCGGAGTTCGTCGAATATCGAACGTGACCGGTGCACGATGTGCAATGCGGTTGCTTCGAGTAGTGCCTCGCGAGTGCGGAAATAGTACGACGTCGAACCGGCAGGAAGTTCCAGGGACTGATCAACCGCCCGATGGGTGAGTGCACGCGGGCCCTGCTCGGCGATGATCGTGACGGCGGATGCCGCGATGAGGGCTCTGCGATCAGGCTTCATGCCGTTCCTTGCTGTCGATGTTGCATGCTGCCGGAGTTGAATGTTGCTGGAGTTGAATGTTGCTGATGGTGCGTCGTGAGGGTCACATTGACTCGATTTGCCTTCGATCACTAGCCTCGACTCTACAGACGTAGAGGAGTCTTATGCTACTGGACGAAGAGCAGTTGGCGGCACGCGAAGCCCTCGACGCACTGCAGGCCCGGATCTCGGGCGGTGAGGTCGGGGGTGGGATCTATCTCTGGGGTAGCGTCGGCCGCGGGAAGACGATGCTCATGGATGAGTTCTACGACGGGCTCCCGGTCGGCAAGCGGCGCATTCACTTTCATCGGTTCTTTGCAGATCTGCACTCTCGGGCGCATGAACTCGGCTCGATGGGCGTGGCACTGGATCACGTCGTCGATGGAATCCGGGTGCTCTGTTTCGACGAGTTCCACCTCGACGACGTCGCCGACGCCATGTTCATGGCAAGGGTTCTCGACACAATCGTCGCGAAAGGCGTGACTGTTGTCGTCACGTCCAATGTTCCGCCGACCGATCTTCTTCCCAATCCGCTTTTTCACGAGCAGTTCGTTCCGTCGGTCGAGTTGATCGAACGGACTCTCGAGGTGATCGAGTTGGGTGGCTCCGTCGACTATCGGACGGCGGGACAGCCAGGTGCCGGGGACTACCGTTTTGCGACAGGAGAATTCCTCCTCGGCTCGGGAACTACGCGGCCTTCGGGCGAAAGTGTCGAATTGATAATAGGCACACGCACATTGGAGTGCTCGGCGATTCGAGACGGTGTCGTCTGGTTCGACTTCGAGGTGCTGTGCACTGGTTCGACCTCGGCTGCCGATTACCTCGCGCTCGCCGCCCGCTTCGACGACTGGGTGATCTTCGGAGTGCCGGTGCTCGCCGAGGCGTCGGAATTTGCCCTTCGCCGTTTCGCGAATGTCGTCGATGTTCTCTATGACGTCGATGCGCGGCTGACGATCTACGCCGACGCTTACGTCGAAGAAGTGGCAGGCAGCCTCCGGGACGTGCCGGGGTTGGCGCGCCTCTACAGTCGTCTGTCGCTACTGGCGAGGTCGGCGGTGGGCAGCATCAGTTGAGGAGCAGCGTCAACTCCAGGTGAGATCGCCGGTCGCGGCGCTGGGCGTGAGTCCGAACATGCTGTGGCAGATCCGGTTGAGATGGGCGCTGTCGGTGAAGCCGGCCTCGTGGGCACTGGTTGTCAGGCTTGCGCCACCGCTCATCACTTCCATGGCGCGTCGTAGCCGCAACCAACGAATGTAGGTCGAAAAACTCATCTGCAGTTGATCGTTGAAGATTCTTCCCAATCGGCCGGGCGAGATGGAGACCAGCGCGGCGGTGTCCGTCACCGTTATCGGCCCCGAAAGTCGCTCGGGCAGTATCGTCAGAGCATGCTCGAGTGCAGGGTGAAGAGCGCGTACGTTCGACGGCTGCTTGCTTTCGGACAGTGAATCGATCAGCCTCGCTGCGTATTCCAGATCCGAATCAGCGCCACGGTCCGTCATCGCTACTGCGGTCCGCCCACGGTCCGACCAGTCGGCCACACCACCGTGCTCGGATACAGGCGGCCTGATGCGCCGGCCCATTCCCGTGGTGGAGTCCACGTAAATCGCTCGTCCCCGCGCGCCCTCGGAGGCGGACAACGCGTGGACCGCCCCGGATGGAATGACCACGGACCGCACGACTTCACTGTGGCCGTCCCCGTCCGTGACCGTGACGTCCCCGTCGTCGATGATCATGATCTGAACAGCGGCGTGCGAATGCATGTGCGCGGATCCCACTGCGCCGGTGAACATGAGAATTCCGGGCTGCATGTGGACGGCGCCGGACCAGGTCATGTCGGAAATCATAGTGACGACCCTGACAGAGCTCGGGGTCCGGTCATCCTCCGGTAGGACCGAGCTCAGTCCGAAGATCGTGCGCTGGGCCGATGTGTTCGCGAAGGGTTCACGAGAAGGTGGAATCATGAACAACGCACAAGCACCCGCAGTCCTGTCGGTCCACGCGCTGGGCAAGTCGTACGGCGACGTTCCGGTGCTCCGAGGTGTATCGCTGGAAGTGCGCGCCGGTACTGCCACGGCCATCATGGGTCCTTCAGGATCGGGGAAGTCGACACTGCTGCATTGCATGTCAGGAATCGTCAAGCCCGACTCGGGAGCAATCTTGCTGAGCGGCAGGCATATCGAGAACCTCGGTGAGAACGACCGCAGCCGCCTCCGACGCGAGTCGTACGGATTCGTTTTTCAATCGGGCCAACTGTTGCCGGAGCTTCCGGCGATCGAGAATGTCGCGCTGCCTCTCGTACTCAACGGGTTGTCCATCGCAGAAGCCAAGCGGACGGCGCACGGCTTCTTCGCGCCGTTGGGGCTGGACGGTCTGCAGGATCGTCGCCCGGGTCAGATGTCGGGTGGGCAGTCGCAACGTGTGGCGATTGCGCGAGCGTTGGTAACCAAACCCGCAGTTCTCTTCGCAGACGAGCCGACCGGTGCCCTCGACGCGCAGACGAGTTGGGAAGTGATGAGGGTGTTGCGTGATTCGGCTCAACAGATCGGTTCTGCGTTGGTCGTCGTCACTCACGATGCCGAAGTCGCTCGGTGGTGTGATCGCACGATGATGATGCAGGCCGGTTCGCTCGTCGGGACACAGGTGGCGGCATGAAGGCCACAGCGCGCGTTGCATTGATGACGGTGCGAGGTGAAGGCCGAAAGGCGTTGAGTACCTTTGCGCTTCCCGTAACGGCCTTCGCCGCGTCAACGACCTTGCTACTCACCGTTCTCGGCGGCTACGGTGCATTCGCGGGCAGATCGAGCGAACCCGAAGCCGAGGCGTACCTAGCACTCGCAGGGGTTGCTTCGGTGTTGATGATCGTTCCAGCCGTCACTCTCGGCCTGGCGGCGGCCCGCTTGGGCGCGCGCCGTCGCGACGAACGACTTGCCTCGCTGCGACTCATCGGATCCACCCCTCGCCAGATCGTTGCGCTGTGCGCTGCGGAATCGGGTATCCAGGGCTTGGCCGGTGCGTTGATCGGTGTGGTGGGATACCTCCTCGCGTTGCCGCTCGTAGCTCTCTTGAGATTTCAAGGTCGGACATTCGAGTGGAGTGAGCTTTGGGTAGGCGCACTTCCGCTGGTGGGCATCGTATTCGGAATGACCATCCTGGCTGCTTTGACGTCGATGCTCGGGATGCGCCAGGTGTTCGTGAGCCCGTTGGGCGTCACGGCGGGCAATCCCAGCGCCGCACCGAAGATGATCTTCGCGGTGGCTGGGGTGGGGGTTCTTGTGGGGTGGAGTGCATTCGGGGGCTCCGCGGCAAGCATCGCGGCAATCCTGGTGGGCCTTGGTCTCTGCTTCGGCGTTGTTGCGTTGGTCGGTCCGTTCGTCATTTCGCTGCTTGGACGGATCATGCTCAAATGCGCCAAAGACGGTGCTTCGCTGATTGCGGCGCGTCGGGTCTTGGATAATCCGAAGGCTGTGTGGCGCACGGTCAGCGGTGTGACGATGGCCAGCTTTGTTGCCGCAGGCACATCTCTCCTCGCCGCGATAGGCAACGGGGAAGGGCAGGATGTGCAGCCAGGGCAGGAGTTCCTGTTCGCGGACATGAGAACCGGGGTGTTGTTCACTCTCGGAGCAACATTCACGTTGGCGGCAATCTCGTCTGCGCTCACCCAGGTATCCGGGATCCTCGACAACCGTGAGCTGTATCGGAGTCTGACTCTGGCCGGTACACCTGTCGAGGTGATGGACAGCGCCCGCATGCGGCACGTTCGCACTCCCGTGGTGGTGATGGCACTGGCCGGTGCCGGCGCTGCACTGCTGTTCCTCTTCCCACTGGCAGGGGCAGCCGTATTGACCACTCCGATGGCGCTGGTTCAGTTGGGCGTCACCCTGGCTGTGGGGATCGCGTTGGTGTTGGCCAGTGCGTTTGCAGCCAAGCCCGTCATGCGACGGGTACTCGCGGGCTGAATCTCCACCCCTCGTCCGTCAGTTCTGTCTCCGGAACGGTTCGGCCAACTGGCCGAGGTAGTCGTCCGGGTAGTCGGGCTTGGCCGCCATTCCGAGATCGTCACTGCTGAATCGCTTTTCCGGATCGAAAGAATA